>JANORU010000408.1:0-4652 GCA_031415475.1 Hyphomicrobium sp. | reverse complement strand
GGAAGGCCGCGTCGCTCTCAAGGAATTCGGTCTCGGTGGTGAGCCGGGCAACATCAAAGTCGGCGATACCGTCGAGGTCTACCTGGAGCGCGTCGAGAATGCGCTCGGTGAAGCTGTGCTGTCGCGCGACAAGGCCCGCCGCGAAGAAAGCTGGACGCGTCTCGAAAAGCTGCACGAGAAGGGTGAGAAGGTCACCGGCGTGATCTTCAACAAGGTCAAGGGTGGTTTCACCGTTGATCTCGATGGCGCTGTCGCGTTCCTGCCCGGCTCGCAGGTCGATATCCGTCCGGTGCGCGACGTTGGCCCGCTGATGCATCAGCAGCTTCCGTTCCAGATCCTGAAAATGGATCGCCGCCGCGGCAACATCGTCGTCTCGCGCCGCTCGGTGCTCGAAGAAACCCGCGCCGAACAGCGCGCCGATATCGTCGCCCGCCTCGGCGAAGGCCAGGTCATCGATGGCGTCGTCAAGAACATCACCGATTACGGTGCGTTCATCGATCTCGGCGGCATCGACGGCCTGCTGCATGTTACCGACATGGCGTGGCGCCGCGTCAATCATCCGTCGGAAATACTCAACGTCGGCGATACTGTGAAGGTGCAAATCATCCGTATCAACCCGGAAACGCAGCGTATTTCGCTCGGCATGAAGCAGTTGCAGTCCGATCCGTGGGGCGCTATCGAAGCCAAGTATCCGGTCGGCACCAAGCTCAAGGGCACGGTCACAAACATCGCCGACTACGGCGCGTTCGTGGAACTGGAACCGGGCGTCGAAGGTCTGATCCACGTCTCGGAAATGAGCTGGACCAAGAAGAACGTGCACCCCGGCAAGATCGTTTCGACCAGCCAGCAGGTCGATGTGCAGGTGCTCGAAGTCGATCCTTCGAAGCGCCGCATCTCGCTTGGCCTGAAGCAGACGCAGGACAATCCGTGGGATGCATTCCTCACTCAGCATCCGAAGGGCTCGACAGTCGAAGGCCCGATCCGCAACATCACCGAGTTCGGCCTGTTCATCGGTCTCGACAACGGCGTCGATGGCATGGTGCACCTCTCCGACCTCGATTGGTCGAAGCCGGGTGACGAACTGATCAAGGACTACAAGAAGGGCGATACGGTCAAAGCCGTGGTGCTCGACGTCGACGGCGCCAAGGAGCGCATCTCGCTTGGCATCAAGCAGCTGGCCGGCGATCCGGCCGATACGCTCGCCCGCTTCAAGAAGGGCGATCAGGTGACCTGTGAAGTCGTTACTGTCCAGGAAAACGGCATCGAAGTGAAGATCGCCGACACCGACATCACGTCGTTCGTCAAGCGGTCGGATCTGTCGCGTGACCGGTCGGAACAGCGCCCCGAGCGCTTCACGGTTGGCCAGAAGGTCGATGCCTCCGTGCTCAGTGCCGATAAGACGGCTCGCCGCATCACCGTCTCGATCAAGCAACTTGAAATCTCGGAAGAAAAGCAGGCCGTTGCCCAGTACGGCTCGTCGGACTCGGGCGCCTCGCTCGGCGACATTTTAAAGGCCGCCATCAAGAAGCGCGAAGCCGACAGCGAAGACGACGACAAGGAAGACAAGGAAGACAAGGAAGACAAGGAAGACAAGGAAGACAAGGAAGACAAGGAAGACAAGGAAGACAAGGAAGACAAGGAAGACAAGGAATAAGCCTAATCGGGCCAACGCCTTGGGAAATAGACGCGCGGCACCAGGTCCGGTGCCGCGCGTCTTCGTTTTGGCACAGGCCTGACGTACATTGCGCGCGGCCCGTTCCTTGCCTACCTATGCTTGAGAGTTATTGAAAAGTTAACGCTGGTCGCCGCGGGATGTGCCCGCACCGACCCGCGATTTCAGGAGACGGACGACATCCCATGACCCTTGAAACCGAGACCGTACTCGATCGCCGCCAGATGCGCCGGCGGCTGACCTATTGGCGCGGCCTCGCCATCGCCGGATTGACGCTGGCGCTGGGGGCCTGGGCGTTCGGCGGCGATCAATTGTCGAAACTGGTGGCCGGCAAGCATATCGCCCGGGTGGCGATCGAAGGCACGATCCAGGACGATCGCGCTCAGCTCGACATGCTGAAGAAGATCAGCGAAGACGAGAACGTCGCCGGCCTTCTGTTGTTTGTAAACAGCCCCGGCGGCACAACGGCGGGTGGCGAGGCGCTGTTTGAACAAATCCGCTTAATCGGGAAAACGAAGCCGGTGGTGGCCCAATTCGGAACGGTGGCCGCCTCGGCCGGATACATTGTCGGCCTCAGCTCCGATTATATCGTCGCCCGCGGCAACACGATTACCGGCTCAGTCGGCGTCATTGCCATGTGGCCCGAAGTGTCCCAGTTGCTCGACAAGATCGGCGTCAAGATGAACGAGGTTAAGAGCGGTGAGCTGAAAGCCTCGCCGACCTTCTATGCCCCGGCCGATGAGGCCTCCCGCAAGGTCATGCAGGACATGATCGATGACGGGTTCAAGTGGTTTACCGGCCTGGTCGAGGACCGGCGGAAGCTGAAAGTTGGGGATGTTCCGGGGCTTGAGAAGGGCCGCGTGTTCTCTGGCCGGGAGGCCCTGCAACACAAATTGATCGATGAATTGGGTGGCGAAGCCGAGGCCCGGCGCTGGCTGGAAGACAAGCGCGGGGTCGAAAAAGACTTGAAAATTGTGGATTGGAAGCCCGCTTCCGACAACCCCTGGGGGGTCTCCGCTTCGATCGGCAACTTGGGGCGTGGGCTATTCGGGGAAGGGGCTGGCCGACTCGCAGAAGCCGTCGCCAACCACCCGACAATCGGTGCCCTTGGCCTTGACGGCTTACTCTCGGTTTGGCAACCTTCCGAAAATTGAGCGAAAACAGCAGGTTTTCGGGGGCGGCCGTGATCAAGTCAGAGTTGGTCCAGAAGATTGCGAACTCGAATCCGCACCTTTATCATCGCGATGTCGAGCGGATTGTGAACGTGATTTTCGATGAGATCGTCGATGCGCTCGCGCGCGGCGATCGCGTCGAGCTGCGAGGTTTCGGCGCGTTTACCGTGAAACATCGCGCCGCGCGCCAGGGCCGCAATCCGCGCACGGGTGCACCAGTTCCTGTCGACGAAAAATTCGTACCGTTCTTCAAGACCGGCAAAGAGCTTCGCGATCGCTTGAACGGCGATACGCCAAAGAAAGCCGCGAAGTCCTGATCGCCACAGCCTTGGCGAATTTGAACACTGACGAAGCGAGGCTCCAACCATGATCCGCCGTCTGATGTGGATGTTGGTGGCGTTTCCTGCCGCGATTGCGCTGATCGCTGTTGCGCTTGCCAATCGCCATGACGTGCGCCTGGTGCTCGATCCGTTTCAACCTGAAGCGCCGGCGCTGGCACTTTCGCTGCCGTTCTTCGTGTTCATTCTCGGGACGTTGATTGCTGGCGTCATACTTGGCGGTGTGGCGACGTGGGTTTCTCAAGCGCGCTATCGGCGGCTTGCGCGATTGCGTGGCGGCGAAGCGCGCCGCTGGCAAAGCGAAGCGGAACGTCTGCAGCGCGAACGCGAAACGTCACTTGATGCCCGCAGCAAACCGGCGCTTGCCGCACCCGAGCGCGACGCGGCCTGAAACTGTCATCGGCGTTCGCAGTTTGAATTGCCAAAACCCCGAGCGGGGCCTGCCATGATTTCCAAATTGTTTCCGGTCGAAGCGCTGACCTCGCTCGGCGCTGGGCTCGAGTGGTGCGCGGTCGCTATTTTCGCCGTGACCGGCGCGCTGGTCGCGAGCCGCAAGGAAATGGATATCTTCGGCTTTGCCCTGCTGGCGACCGTGACGGGTATCGGCGGCGGCACCCTGCGCGACCTGTTTCTCGGTCAAACACCGGTTTTCTGGGTCAAAGAGCCGGCCTACATCGGCATTTGTCTGGTGGTGTCGACGATCGTCTATTTCACCGCCCATATCCCGCAATCGCGCTACCGGCTGCTGTTGTGGCTCGATGCGGCGGGCCTCGCCATGGTGGCGGTGGTCGGCGCCAACAAGGGTCTCGAAGCCGGAGCCGGACCGTTCATAGCGGTCGTCATGGGCGTCATCACGGCGGTGTTCGGCGGCATTCTCCGCGACGTGCTCGGCGGCGAAAGCCCGGTCATCCTGAGGCGCGAGATCTACGTCATTCCGGTGATCGTCGGCGCCATCACGTTCGTCGCGCTCGATGGCTTGGGCGTGAAAGGACTGATCCCGGCGCTGGCCGGATTTGGAGCCGCATTTGCCGTCCGTGGACTTGCGCTCTATTACGGCTGGTCGCTGCCGGCCTATAAATCGCGCCCGGGGCGCGATTATTCGCAGACGGCGACGCCAAAAATAGAGACTTGAAGTCCAACACCTCATGACGCAACACGTCAAAATCTGCGGAATCAAAACCGAAGCGGCGCTCGACGCGGCGCTCGACGGCGGCGCGGACTATGTCGGTCTGGTGCATCACGCCAAGAGCCCGCGCCATGTCAGCATCGAGCGGGCGGCGGAACTGTGCCGGTATGCTCATGCGCGCGGCAATGCCAAAGTGGTTGTGCTGTTGGTTGATCCCGATGACGCGACGGTCGAGAACGTTAGTCGCACGGTGATGCCCGACGTCCTTCAACTCCATGGCGATGAGAGTCGGGAGCGGATCAAAGTCCTTCGTCAAAAGTCGAACACGCCGATCATTAAGGCCG
>JANORU010000407.1:0-3084 GCA_031415475.1 Hyphomicrobium sp. | reverse complement strand
CGTTGTTGTTGCCGAGCTGGATCACCGCTGAGGTGTTGCCCGAACCGTACTGCGTGGACGACGCCTTGTTGTTGGTGCCGAACTGGGCGACGCCGGTGATGTTACGCGTGCCGATCTGCTTCACAGACGCCGAGTTCCGGTTGCCTTCCTGGCCGACGACCGCGTCGTTACGCGAGCCGTTCTGCCAAGAGCGCGTGAAGTTCCAACCACCCTTCTGGTAGGTGTGCACGCGGTTTGAGTAACCGTTGTTGCCGACCGCGGCGCTGTTGCGGTAGCCGTACTGCTCGACGATGACCTTCGAGCCGGCCTGCGATGCGGTGATGCCCGTGCTCATCAGAGCAACGAAGGCGGTCGTGGCGATCATGATCTTGTTCATTTTGAACTCCCTTGGTGTTCGTTGGGGACTGCTTGTTGCCGTCCGATGGGTATGAGTTTTAAGGGAGGGGCGCTGAACGCAGTTTGAACCCATTGTTTATCTTGGGTTCATGCGAAATAACCCGGAATTCCTAATGTTTCTGGGAGTTTCCGGGGATTGCTGGGGGAGTGGGGGCTGACGGGCCTTCAGGATTGGGAGAGGTTCTGCCGGTTCAAACCGCTGTCGAGATGGCAATCAGGCGGGCGAGGGCGGCGCGCGCGCCTCCGCTGTCGATTGATTGAACGGCGAGCCGTGCACCTTCGATCAGCGTTGCAGCCTTGCCGGCAACGATCAGCGCTGCGGCAGCATTGAGAACAACGATATCGCGATAGGCGCTCGTGTCGCCGTCCAGCACACGGCGCAGGGCGGCTGCATTGTGGGACGCGTCGCCGCCCTTCAAGTCGGCAAGGCTTGCGCGAGCGAGCCCGGCATCTTCGGGCGTGACCTCGAACAGTCGCACTTGGCCGTCCCGCAACTCCGCTACGGACGTTGCACCGGTTGTTGACAGTTCATCGAGCCCGTCGTTGCCGTGCACGACCCAGGCGTGTTGCGATCCAAGATCTTGCAAAACGTGCGCGATTGGCTCGATCCAGCGCTGTTCGAACACGCCGACCACCTGCCGCCGGACGTTGGCTGGATTGCAAATCGGTCCAAGCAAATTGAAGAGCGTACGAACTTTGAGCGCTGCTCTGGCCGGAGCCCACACTTTCATCGCCGGATGATACATGGGGGCCCACAAGAATCCGATGCCCACCGTTTGCAGTGTGCGCTCGACCTCGCTTGGCGGCATGTCGATCTTGACGCCAAGGGCTGCCAACACGTCGGAGGCGCCTGATCTGGATGATACCGAGCGATTGCCGTGCTTGGCGACCGGCACGCCCGCGCCCGCGGCCACGAACGCCGCACACGTCGAGACGTTGTAGGTTTCGTGACCATCTCCGCCGGTGCCGACGATGTCGATGGCCCCGGCAGGTGCCGCAATCGCCGTCATCTGCGCGCGCAGGAAGCGGGCCGCGCCGGTGATTTCTGAGATTGCTTCGCCGCGCGATCGCAATGCCAATAAGAACCGGCCCCGATCATCGTCACCGGCGGCGGAAGAGCTTAGGATATCCAGAGCCGAGACCATCTCAACGTCGCTGAGTGGCTCGTGGTTTGCGAGCCGTGCCTGCAGTGCTTCGAGGGTCAACCTGGTCATCGCGGTGCGTCTACGCAGCGCTCAATGGCCGAACGGTCTCTCGCCGCTTCGGCTTGAAGCCGGCCAGTTCCAAAAAGTTGGCGAGCAGCGCGTGGCCTTGCTCCGACGCAATGCTCTCGGGATGGAACTGCACGCCGTGCACCGGATCGGTCTTGTGCATCAGGCCCATAATGATGCCGTCGGCCGTTTCTGCCGTCACGATCAGATCCTTGGGAAGTGTCGCACGCTCGACGATCAGCGAATGATAACGCGTGACTTCGAACGATTTCGGCAGACCCTTGAACACGCTTTTACCGGTGTGGGTAATGGTTGATAGCTTGCCGTGCATTGGCAGCGGTGCGCGGATGACCTTACCGCCATACACTTGCCCGATCGACTGATGGCCGAGGCAGACGCCGAGCAACGGAATGGTAGGTCCGGCCTTGGCGATCAGATCGAGGCAGATGCCCGCTTCATTGGGCGTGCACGGGCCGGGCGAGAGTACGATTGCTTGCGGCTTCTTTTTCAGAATCTCGGCGGTCGAGATCTGGTCGTTGCGATGGACTTCGCTTTCGACGCCAAGCTCGCCCAGGTAATGGACGAGATTGTAGGTAAAGCTGTCGTAGTTATCGATCAAAAGTAGCATGGCAGCCCTGCGGACTAAGCGGTGATGGGATTTATTCTATCGCTTGCGGCTCAATCTCTCAACCCGCGCGGTGTGAGATAGTGGAGCAGGTGGCCAGAGGCCGGTTTTAAATCGCGCCATCGCTCGGCGTCGAACGTCAGGACGGCGAGGGCGGCGGTCGGAAAGCCGCTCGCCAACGCCTCCAGGGCCGTGCGGTCGCCGCTGCCGGTTAATTCCAGCGCCAACCCGTGAAGGCCGGGATTGTGACCAATAAGCATGGCGTGCCGGCATCCGCTCGGCAAACCCGCGATCCTTGTTTTCAGTCGTGATGCTGTCGCCAGATACAACTCTTCCTCATGCTGAATCGCGGGATTGGGCGCCGGGAGATATGGCAGGATGAGCATCAGCGTGGCGCGGGTGCGCGCCGCCGTCGAGCACAGGATCAGGTCCGGCCGGATGGCCTGCTCAATCATGGCTTGAGCTATTCGAGGCGCGGCCTTCAATCCGCGCGGTGCCAAAGCGCGATCAAAGTCATTCGCGTTCGGGTCATCCCAACTCGACTTGGCATGGCGGAGAAGTGACAAGGTCAGCATGGCGGTCACGATGACTGAAATCGGCGGGCCGGGCTAGAGTCCTTCCGGCCCAAATGGAACCGGTTCTGTTCGCGCAGGAAGAGCCGAACCGGCAGGAGGAGTGCGAAGCGCGATGCCGTCGCATCGAGCGAGCGCTCCGACGAACCGGGCGGCCTTCCCGCGCGAACCCGCAGGGACGGGGGATTTTGCGAGGATACCGTCGGGCTTCGTCTTGTCCGTACCCAGGGTACGGACTGTGCCGAACCCCTTGGCCTCCTCGCAAAATCCCCTCGTCATA
>JANORU010000406.1:0-6528 GCA_031415475.1 Hyphomicrobium sp. | reverse complement strand
CTGTCGCGCTTCAAAAAGAAGTTCGAAGGCATCTTCTAGAGCGCGTTCGCTTTTCTTCGAATCGCGACCGTGCTCTAGATTTTCGTTTTGGAGCGGTTTTTCACGGCGAACCGTTTCACACTTCGCCTAAACCGCTCTAAGATATCCTGTCGCTCGGTTGACATACGAAAAGGCCCGGGAATTTCCCGGGCCTTTTTCTATCTTCGCGCACTGACAAGCGCAGCGATCAGTTGATCTTGGCACCGAACGCTCGTTCCAGGCGATGGATTTGCGCGCCGACTGGATTGACCGTGACGGCGGCCACTTCGCCGGTCGGCTTCAATGCCATCATGGCGAGATCGAGTTGCACAATCCGGTCGTGCAGCGAGAAGCTCTCTTCAATCAGCTTCTGCAAACCTTCCGGCAGATCGGCAAAGCCGCGGATGTGCGACGGCCGGCCAAGGCTCTGCAGCTTGACGCGCGAGCGCTTCTTTTCGGCTTCATCAGCCGTAATCTCGCCGTCCTTGAAGGCGCGGCGGATCAGCAGCCAAGAGGCGAGATCCAGCAGCCGTGTCGTCAGGCGCATGCTTTCTGTTGTGTAGAGAACGGTCGTCGCGCCAGCCAAGCCCTTGGCGGCCGCGCGGCCATCACCATCGAGGTAGGCGGCCGTGCGCTCAACGAGCGCCATGCCTTCCTTGAAGACCTGGTCGAATTGCTGGGACGACTGAAAGCGCTCGCCGAACGAGACCGTAACCCCGGTCCCGGAACGCTTGGCGTCTAAACTGGAAGATTCACTCATGGAACTGTAACGCTTCGACACGGACGCTTACTCTCCACTAACGCTTACCACTCATTGACCGTACCACGCCATAGTTAACAACATCGCCCAAAACGAGGCAGTCGAGGCAGGGCCGGCAGCATGTTGTGGATGAAGCAAAAAATGAGCCGCCTTGTGGGCGGCTCTAAAGTCAACAGGGAGGCGTCAAACAGAAGTGGCGAAAACCACTTGGATCCAGAGATCTGGATGACGTGAGCATTAGCTCAATATGGCTAACAGGCGGTAAACACGGCCAGCCTCGCCCATCACATGCCCTTAACCCGGTGCAGATTTTAGAACAATCACTCGTCGGACAATTCGGGACACGCCTTAAGCCTCCCCCAACCAAAAATTCGCAGAGCATTATTATGTCTTACCGCTTAAAAAGTGCGGCTGCCGCCGCCTCGTGGCGGCGCTTCTTGTCGAGTTCGGCGTTGACGCGGGTGATTTCTGCCTCGAGCGCCACGATCCGCGCCTCGAGTTCGGCGACCGATAGGGCTTCGAGGGTTTCGCCGACCACCACGCCTTTGACGGGCTTTGGCACCAAGTCGTCCCAGTCCATGGGTGTCCTCCAAATCTGGCCGCGTCGCGCCGCATTGTTCCGGCAGCGCGCTTGTCTACGGGTTAAGTCTCGGGCAAGTGTCGCGCAATCGCGCTGTTAGGAAAAGATCATGTCGAACCCGCCGGCCACCATGCCTGCCACCATGAAAGTCATAGCCATTGCCGGAAAGGGGGGCCCGGAGGTGCTGACGGCCGAATTGCGCGCAGTGCCTGTGCCGGGAGCGGGGCAAGTGCTGATCAAAGTTGCCGCCGCCGGCGTCAATCGCCCCGATGTGCTGCAACGCAAGGGCCTGTACCCGGCACCCAAAGGACATTCAGACCTGCCAGGCCTCGAAGTCGCCGGGACAGTTGCCGCAACCGGCAGCGATGCTTCGCGATTCAAAAGCGGCGACGCGGTGATGGCGCTCGTCAACGGCGGCGGCTACGCCGAGTTCTGCCTTGCCGACGAAGGAACCACGCTTCCCGTGCCTGCCGGACTGTCGATGGAAGACGCCGCGTGCCTGCCGGAGACCTTCTTTACCGTCTGGCACAACGTGTTCGAGCGCGGACACTTGAAGGCGGGCGAATGGCTGCTGATCCACGGCGGCACCAGCGGCATTGGCGTCACCGCCATCCAACTCGCCAAAGCGTTCGGCGCCAAGGTGATCACGACCGCCGGATCGGACGAGAAGTGCGCCGCCTGCCGAGCGCTCGGCGCCGATCGGGCCGTAAACTACAGAACGGAAGATTTTTCCGACGCCGTCAAAGCTGAAACCGGCGGCCGCGGCGTCGACGTGATCCTCGATATGGTCGGCGGCGACTATATCGACAAGAACATCCGCGCGCTCGCCGACGATGGCCGGCTCGTCAACATCGGCTATCAATCTGGTTCGACGGCGACCATCGATTTCATGCGTGTGATGCTGAAGCGACTGACGATCACCGGTTCAACCTTGCGCATTCGTATCCCAGAAGTGAAAGCGCAAATTGCGCAAGCCGTCGAAAGCAAAGTGCTGCCGCTGATCGCGACCGGCAAAGTCAAGATTCTGATCGACCGCCGGTTTGCGCTCGATCAAGCCGCGAGCGCCCACGCCCGCATGGAATCGAGCGAGCACATCGGTAAAATCGTCTTGACGGTATGATCGCCGGCTACCAGGCAAGCGCGGCCATCGCCGCCAGCGGCCGGACGGCGGGGTCGGGGAACAGCCGGTCGATGGCTCCCGCTGTGAGCGCCCCGTCGAGATGCACGGCACTGGCGATGTAGACCGACGCCACACCAGCCGCAGCGGCACCCGCGATATCGGTTTTCACGCCGTCGCCGATCGCCAAACAGTCGTCCTTGCCAAGCGGCGTTCCGGCGATGGCCGACAAGCGCTCGAACGCCTGATGATAAACTGGCAGATACGGCTTGCCGGCGTACAGCACCGAGCCGCCACGCTCTTCGAATGCCGCGGCGACGGCCCCGGCGCAATAGATGATGCGGCCGCCCCGCGCCACTGTGCGATCGGGATTGGCGCAGATCATGTGCGCTCCGCGCTGGATCATCGCATCGAGTATCCCGGCATACGTGTCGGGTGTTTCGGTTTCATCATCGAACAGCCCGGTGCAAACGATAATATCCGCCTGCTCGATCCCGGCTCGTTTGACAGTCAGCCCATGATAAATCGGCAGATCGCGTTCGGGTCCCAAGTGGCCGATTGAATTGCCCGCAACGGCTGCCTCGGCAATCAAAGTACGCGACGCGTCGCCCGAGGTGAGAACTGCGTCGTAGGCCGAGCGATCGACGCCAATGCGGTCCAGTTGCTGGACAACGCTTGGTGCGGGGCGCGGGGCATTGGAAAGCAGCAAAACAATGCCGCCGCTGTCCCGAAATCGACGGCAGGCCGCAACGGCTGAGCCATAGGGCTCGACGCCATTGTGCATCACGCCCCAGATGTCGGTCAGCCAAGCTTTACGGCCGGCCGTCAACGGCGCGATGGACCCTACGATAGGGATGGTGGCAGGTGCCGGCATGTCGCGACGTGCCTAGCGCCTTTGCAACCGCGAGATCAAGCCGCCTTGCGGGTCGTGCCGCCGACCACGTCCGCCTTGACGCGCTGCGGGCCGCCGAAGTGCGGGCCCTGGCCAAGTGCGATGGCCGCTTTGCGAATGTCCGCCAATTGCCCCTCGTCTTCGATGTCGATGACGATCGCTGAGAAGCCGGCCACGGCAAGATGGCCAGCGACAGCGCCAGCGGGAACAACGCCGTCAACACCCGGCAAGCCAGCGAGCAGGATTGCCGCCGGAATGGTCGCGAACGAGAACCCAGCGCGCGACATGGCCGCGAAATTCATATCCAGATCGGTCACTTCGGCCACGGCAAACCGAAATCCAAGAGCCGAGAACGACTGGATGGTTGCCTGTTCGATGGCAGTAAACCGGCGCACATCGTCCTGAGTGAAGCTCAACACTAGGTGCTGCGCCAACGGCCCGCGAGACGCCAATCCAGCGGTCAAATGATCGACAAACCCAACATCTCCAAGCGACGAACCGGCCAGCGGCACGACAACCGAAGCAGTCTTACCCCGTTCGACCATCCGTTCGGCAATCAAGATGGCGCGTTCAACCCGCGCCGCGTCGGGTGCATCTTGAGCGGCCGTGCCGCGCACGTTGACGGAGATAATGTAGTGGCGCGCAACCTGATCGCCGAGGTCGACGACCGGCTGAAGAAATGTCTCGAATTCGGGTTCGGTAGCGGATTCGGCAACAGCGCTCTTCGACACGGCCTCTTCGGGCGTGTGGTCCGGCAGGGCCTGCCGCATGGTCGATGCGGCCGCCCGCAGAGCTTCGAGCGAGGCTTCGATGTTTGCTGCCACTACCGGCGGCGACGTTCCCGCGTGGACGGCCTCGGCGAAATCACGGTCACGTTCAGTGGCGTTCACCTGATCGGCCATTTTGCGGATCAGCTGCTCCATCACATCCACATCGTCCTGACGCAGGGAGTCGGCAATCGACAATTCAGCGGCTGCGATTTCAACGGCCTCGTCGAGGCCCGGCTGAAGCGCTGGCCGATGTCCCGAACCTGATGGTTCTGCGACCGCGGCATCTCTGGTACGCATTTGACCGGCCGACACTCCGGCCGTTGACTTCAGTTTGGCAATTTCGCGCTCAAGACGCTCGACTTCGTTGGCCAGGACCGGTTGCTGTTCAACAGAGCGCGTCGCCAGTTGATAGCCAACCATGCCGCTGAACAGCGACAGCGCCACGATCATGGCCACGCCAGCCGGCAAGCCCATCTGCAGGTGAAGTCCAACACCGATTGCAACTGCCACCAGCGCCATGCTGATCAACACCAGAGCATCGGCCAGCTTGGAACGTCCCTCGACATCTGCCGGTGAAGTCTTTGTTGTCGCCGTTCTCGCCACCATCACTTGCGTCCGCTTCCCACCTGATTCGTCTGACGGTCAGGATCGACGCTTGCGGCAGCCAAAGGCAATCGACCGGCACCGGCTATCCTCGGCTATCCACAGGCCCCAAATGCTG
Organism: Hyphomicrobium sp.; assembly: GCA_031415475.1. Classification (GTDB taxonomy): domain Bacteria; phylum Pseudomonadota; class Alphaproteobacteria; order Rhizobiales; family Hyphomicrobiaceae; genus JAGVSR01. The sequence continues at coordinate 1,670 of JANORU010000406.1, read as the reverse complement.
TTGGCCACACAGCGTGGCCAATTGGCACCGCTCGCAATCCACGGCGCAGCGCGAAATTCCTCAGGGAATTGGAGCCCCGCCCCGGTTTTGCCATTCCTGGGCCGCCGGCCGGACCCGAATCGAAGACCACCGTTTAGATGTCGTTAGGCGAATCGGCGTGGTATCTCACAGACCGGGCGCTTTGCGAAAAGTCCGGCGTAGTCGAGGAGCGCGACCCGATGTTGATGAGCGTTGTAACGCGTGACGATGGCCAGTCCATCTATCCGGAGCTGGCCGGGTCAAGAGTTCTTATTACGGGCGTGACGGCAGCGGCCGGCGTTGACGTTGCGCGCGCCTTTGCCGAACGCAAGGCGCAGTTGATTATCCAAACCCCGGAAGTCTCGCCAGAGATGACAGAGGTGGGCGCGCTGCTGGCGCAATCGGCCGCTGATCTGAAAATGTTTGCGATGCCGATCGAGGACGCGACCGCCGCCGTGCGCTTCGCCCAGACGGCCGCACAGGTCTACGGTGGGATCGACATCGCGATCAACCTCATTCCGGTCGACACTCGCGCCTGCGATACGGCCGTGTCCGACAGCGACGCCGAGCGACTGGTCTCGCGCACGCTCGAAAACGCGCTGCGTATCACCGAAGTTACCAGCAATCGCATGCGGCTGATGATGACCGAGGGCATGATCCTCAATGCCGTGCTGATGCCGGTACCAACGAACGGCCGGCAAGCGGCGATGGCCGGGCTCATTCGCGATGCCCTCGCTACCATCACGATCGGCGAGGCACGCCGCTCAGCCGATCGGGCGATCCGGATCAACGCGACGGGCCCCCGCGCACTGACGACCGAGCCATCTCCCGGTGCAACGATTGCCAGCGAACAGGATCTCGCGGCCCTGGCCCTGCATTTGGCGAGCCGCAAGGGCCGCTCGCTGACCGGCTACGTGTTCGATGCCGCCGGTGTCGCCAACCGCCGTTGCAGATAATCACTTTTGCCGAAGCACACATAATTTTCGCTCGGTTTAGAGGTGTTTTTCAGCGCCCTGGCCGCCTCCGGATGCGGCATTAACCATCGCCTTAGTCTGCCAGCGAACAAACTTGAGGCTCACAGGAACTCGGTGCACGTTGCACACCGTGCCGCCAACGCTCGACTGCGAAATGCGAGCGGTACGCTGGAGGACCGGCCATGAGCACGTTGTGGTGCAACATCTGGTGGATTGCGCTCGGCGTTACGCTTGGGTGGCTTGGCTATTGGCTGCTCGACAAATGTTTCCGGCTCGACGACGACACGTCGATCGACGGCGGCATGACGGCCATCAGCAAAGCGTGGTCGAGAACAAACTTTCTACCCTGGCCGGCGCGGGCCTCAACGCCGGCCGATGATCGCCGGTCGCTGCGCGACTACAATGCCGGCGTCGGACTCACCGCGGTGACAGCGGGCCAAACGCCACGATCCGATCTCAGAACCCAACGGGCCTGGACCGCCTTCGATACGACCGCATTGCTGATCCTGCTTGGGCTTTTGGCGACGCTGTGGCTGCTGTGGATCAAGGGATATGGGCCAAACACCATGGTCTGTCCGGCGGGGACATCGACGGCGGCCGTCACCCAGCCCGTTGCACCCACGCCGGCCGCACCAGACGTAGCACCCCAGATTTCGTCTCCTCGATTGCCCGCGGCCC
>JANORU010000405.1:0-1639 GCA_031415475.1 Hyphomicrobium sp. | reverse complement strand
TAAAGGCCAGGGCGGGAACGGCTAGCGCGGGTATGACGAGGGCCAGGCCGGCGATTGCTGCGCGCAAACCAATGGCACTCCAGAGGGGCGAACCCCGGCGCCGGTGTCGTTCGACGCGCACATCGTTCATCGAGTCCTCCGGAAGTGAACACGCCGGCTCAGCCGCGCCCGTTGGGCCGGGCCGACAGTGGAGGGCCAACAACCAGCCTGTCAACGTGCACACTGCCGCTTTCAACCGCGGATCAGCCAGACGACAAAGGCCCCTGCGGCAACCGCCATCCAGCCGGTCCGCTGCAGCCTAACCTTCGGCGTTTTAGCGGCTATTTCCAGCATGCTTTGGGCAGCATTCGGCGCCAAGGCCCAGAGCAGTCCCTCGAGCACCAGCACCAGTCCAATGGCAACGGCCAGATCACTCATGGCTTGGGAGCGGTCGCTCCCGACGGGTCATTGAAGTATTTGAAGAATGGCGAATCCGGAGACAGCAGCAGCCGGGTATCACCAGACTTCATCGACGCCTCATAGGCCTGCATCGAGCGATAGAAGCCGAAGAAGTCCGGGTCCTTGCCGAACGCTTCGGCAAAGATGCGGTTGCGTGCGCCTTCGCCCTCGCCGCGCAGCTGCTCGCCCTTGCTGGTGGCCTCAGCCTTGATCACCGTCACTTCGCGATCGGCGGTGGCGCGGATGCGATTGGCTGCGGCAACACCCTGGGCGCGGAACTCGGCTGCTTCACGTTCACGCTCGGCGCGCATCCGGTCGAACACACTCTTCTGGTTTTGCTCCGGCAGATCGGCACGCTTCAGTCGCACGTCGACAATTTCGAGACCGAAAGTCGCTCCTTCGATGTTTACTTGTTGCGCAATTCGCTGCATCAGCTCCTCGCGCTTTTCGCGCACCACGTCAGTAAATTTCACGCCACCAAGCGTATTGCGAATTGCCGAATCGACAATTGGCTGAAGACGAGAAGTTACGGCCCCCTCATACCTAAGGGTTTGATAGAATTTTAGTGGGTCGACAATTTTGTAGCGGGCGAAGGCATCGACTACTAGTCGTTTTTGATCAGAAGCGATGACCTCTTGTTCCTTAGCATCAAGGTCGAGAATCCGTTTGTCGAAATAATCGACCGTGTCGAACACCGGCCACTTCCAATACAGTCCCGGTGTGCGGATCACGTCCTTAGGCTCGCCGATGCGCAGCACGAGTGCCTGCTCGTTCTGGTGGACGATGAAGGCGGATGAATAGATCGCTCCGGCGATGATCGCGCCGAGAACGAGGAGGAAGCTGAGAAACTTACCCATGATCAGTTGCCTCCCGTCGCCGCATCGGGCTTTTTACGTTGCAACTGATCGAGCGGCAGGAACGGCACGACCCCCTGACCGTTTTTTCCATCGAGAATGATCTTATCAGTGCCGCTCATCACGCGTTCCATGGTTTCCAGAAACAGCCGCTGGCGGGTCACTTCCGGCGCCTTGATGTATTCCTTATAGACGGACTCGTAACGGGCGGTCTGGCCCTTGGCTTCGGCCTCGGTCTGCTGCTTGAAGCCTTCGGCAGCCTGCAGTATCCGCTCGGCTTCACCGCGCGCTTCCGGCACGACCTTGCTGGCGTAGGCGCTCGCCTGGTTCTGTAACGTTTCTTTTTC
>JANORU010000404.1:0-3158 GCA_031415475.1 Hyphomicrobium sp. | reverse complement strand
GCTCAACGGCCGCCCGTTCGGCCGTGACCTCGAACAAAGCCTCGGCCGTCCGGTGCGGCTCGCCAACGACGCCAATTGCTTCACGCTGTCGGAAGCCCGCGACGGCGACGGCGCAGGCGCCCGCAGTGTCTTCGGTGTGATCCTCGGCACCGGCTGCGGTGGCGGCTTCGTCCGCGACGGCCAGCTCAACGACGGACCGAACGGCATCGGCGGCGAATGGGGTCACAATCCGCTGCCCTGGCCAACCGGCGACGAGCATCCCGGCCCGATCTGCTGGTGCGGACGCAGCGGCTGCCTGGAAACATGGGTCTCAGGCCCAGCACTCGCGGCCGACCATCAGCGCTCAGCGGGCCAGGCGCTCGAGGCCGCTGATATTGCCGCCAATGCCGAAAACGGCGATGCGGCCTGCCTGGCCACACTCGACCGGCACGCATCCCGGCTCGCCCGCGGCCTTGCCCACGTCGTCAACATCCTTGATCCTGACGTGATCGTGCTCGGCGGCGGCCTCTCGCAGCTCGCGCATCTCTATGACCGGCTGCCGCGACTGATGGCGCCGATGATCTTTGCCGATCAACCGTCGGTGACGATTCGCAGGCCGAAGTGGGGCGACGCCAGCGGCGTGCGCGGCGCGGCGCGGCTGTGGCCCGAGAGCGCGTGACCCGGCAGTGCGCCGTAACAGGCTATTTCTTGTTGGTGGGACACGGGTTGGGATCGAGCAGGATGAGCTCGGTCAACTCGCCCTTCAAGGCGAATTCTCCGTGGTCGATCCTGAGATCGCTGGTGATGCCGTTCTCATAAAAGCGAAACGACATTTCATAGAGCGGCACAGTATCGGCGCGCTTGGCAACCGGCGTGAAGTAGCTGATCGAGACCGGCCACGATGCAACCGACGACAGCATGTCGCCGTTCTTCAAGCGCGCCAGATGCCGGGTTGCTTCCGGCGTACTCTGGCGGCCGATGGCCGTCGTCGTCGCATAAACTTTTTCGCCGTTTTCCGAGCCATCATAAAGATCGGCCGCGAAGATCGTCTTCTTGGCCCGGGCGGCCCGCACCACAGCCATCGAATGCTCGATCGGAAAATAGGCCGGCGTCGCGACCTTGAACGATTTCTTGGCCGGTTTTGACAGGCCAACATCGATGCCATTGGCCGTCGCGCGCTGTTTGGCGGCCGTGCCCTGGGTCTGCTCGCTCAATCGCTCGTTGCTGTAGGTACTCGAGTTGAACCGCAACCGCGTGGCTTTGGCATCTTCCCAACTTGCGGTTCTGAGATCGCTGACCTCGCTTTCGCCTTCCGAACTCGACGTCTCGGTCACGAACCGCATGTTCTGGGCGTAGCCTTCGCAGGCGCTGCCAAGCAGCTCGTACACCACCCGGCCGCTGACATTGGCAACAGCACCACCCGGAGACGACCGATCGAGCTTCAAATCGTAAACTGCGCGGTGCGGCCGGAACACGACGTCGTCACCCACCGCATCGGCGCCAGCCGGTCCCGACGCCAGCACGACCGGGGCGACGACGAGAACAGAAACGACGATCAATCTGAAATGCATTGCACACTTCCAAGCCAGTACGCCGGCTGCACAGCCCATTGCAAAGTGCGGCCAATCGGTCGAAAACCGGGCATCGAGCAGTAGGCGGGCCGCCCCGCCAATTCAAGGAGAAACGGCAATGAGCGGCGAAATCGAGGCGCGGTTGGTTAGCCTTGGACTGACGCTCCCACCGGCGCAGAACCCGGTCGCGAATTATGTGCCATTTCTGCTCACAGGCGACTTGCTTTTTGTATCCGGCCAGATTGCCAAGGATGCTTCGGGCCTCGTCATCGCCGGAACACTTGGTGGCGACTTGGCCATCGACCGCGGCGAAGCGGCGGCCCGGCTTTGCACGCTCAATATTCTCGCTCAAGCCAAATCGGCCTTGGGGTCGCTGGATCGCATCGCTCAGGTGGTGCGCCTCACCGGCTACGTCAACTCAGCTCCCGGGTTTTCCGATCAGCCGAAGGTCATCAATGGCGCGTCCGATCTGATGGTCGCTGTCCTTGGTGACAAGGGCCGGCACACGCGCGCCGCCGTCGGCGCAGCGGGCCTGCCCGCCAACTCGGCCGTCGAGATCGACGCCATCATCCGGTTTGTATAGCGCCATGCTGGACCGGACAACATTAGAGCGGCCGATCGCCCACCGCGGTCTGCACGATGCGGCGCGCGGTATTGTCGAGAACACGTCACCCGCGTTCGATGCGGCGATCGCCGGAGGTTTTGGCATCGAATGTGATGTACGGCCGGCCGGCAATGGCCTGCCGATCGTTTTTCATGACGACACGCTCGACCGGCTCGTCGACGGTGCTGGACCTGTACACGATTTGACGGCCAGCGCCCTCAAACGACTGCGTTATCGCGGCCAGAACCTTGGCCAGAACGTTGGCTTGCAGACGTTTGCCGAACTGCTCGATCAGGTTGGCGGGCGGGTGCCGCTGTTCGTCGAGATCAAGAGCGAGTGGAACCCGCCCGAGATCCCGTTCCTCTCGCAAATCGCCCGGCTCGCGCTCGACTACCAAGGACCGATTGCTGTCATGTCGTTCGATCCGGACGTGATGGTCGTCATGCGCGAACTGGCGCACGAAATCCCACGCGGCATTGTGTCGGGAAGCTACCAGGATGGCGCCGGCGAGGCCTGGTGGCCGGGTAGAATTTCCGCTGAACGAGGGCAACGGCTCGCCAATCTCGACGAGTCCCAGCCGGTCGGCCCAAGTTTTTATGCCTATCACGTCGCGTCGCTACCGCACCCGGCAATTCAACATGCGCGTGACGTGCAGAGATTGCCGATCCTGACGTGGACGGTGCGGACGGCCCACGACCGCGACATCGCGAAAGCCCACGCTGATGCCGCAATCTTCGAGGGCGAAGCGCCGTAGTCCCTAACTGCGCTTGGCCTTCTCATAGAGCGGCAACGCATCTTTCAGATTGTCTTCGATCGTCTGGATGCGCGTCTTTCCGGACGGATGGGTCGACATCCATTGCGGCGGCGCGCCCTTGGCGGCGGCACTCAACGTCTTCCACAGGGTGACACCGGCGCGCGGGTCGTAGCCGCCACGCGCGGCCAATTCCATGCCAATGAGATCGGCTTCGGTTTCGTCGTTGCGCGAGAACTTCAAGGCCGCGAGG
>JANORU010000403.1:0-1705 GCA_031415475.1 Hyphomicrobium sp. | reverse complement strand
CGGCCGATCTCGATTACGCTGCTGCCGAACGGCATCAACGAACTCCCCGAACACGAACAGCAATTGCTCGCCAATCTGTCGTCGGCGGCGCTCGGCGATCTGATCGCGCTTTTGGAAGACGAGGATCCCGAACTCACCGATCTGACGCAACGCATGGATCCGTCCGGCAAGATCCGGCGCGATCTGGTCGCCCAGCTCGACAGTTTGCGCCATCGCAATGCGGCGCTGTTTGAAGGCGGTGGCGAAAGCCTGCGCATGGAAAGCCTGCTCGGTTTGGGACCGTTCTCGCGCGCCGGGCGCACGCGCTTGTCGATCATCTACACGGGCTTTCTCGGCGACAACGAGAACATCCTGTTCTGGGTCTCGCAGTTCCTGTCCGAAGCCTTGCGCTTCTGCCAGAGGAATCCGAACGACGAATTGCAAGCCGTTGTCATGTTCGACGAAGCCGATCTCTACATTCCAGCCAATGCCAAACCGGCGACGGCCGAGCCGTTGCAAAGCCTGCTGAAGCGGGCCCGGTCGGCGGGCCTCGGCATCATGCTTGCCACGCAGTCGCCCGGCGACCTCGACTATAAGAGCCGCGATCAGATCACCAGTTGGTTCATCGGCCGCGTGCGCGAAGATACGGCCTTGCGAAAACTCAAGGCGGCCTTTCAGAGCGAGAGCGGTCTCGACCCGGCGGCAGTGCTGCCGCACCAGACGGTTGGCGAATTCCATCTCGTGCAAGAGGGCTTGGTGCGGTCGATGAAGGCGCAACGGTCGCTCATCCAAGCCGAGCAGGTGCCGTTCGACCGGATCGAGCAGCTTGCCCACGAAACCAAGGGTCAGGACGAGCGTCAGCTCAAGCTGTTCGACGTCCGCTGACGCCCCAACGTCGCCGGGCTGTGCCGCTCCGATTTTTCAACCCTTTGGTGCAGCGTGAGAATAATGATGTTCATTCGCGCTGCACAACGAAATTTCGCAGTCGCGAGATGACCTTAGCCATAAGTCGTAATTGGGGGTAGTCGGAGCGTTCGTCTTTTGTCTATAATAGGTGTGCTCGGAACTGACGGTGAGGGCTGTCTTTTCTGACGTGACGTTTGGGGTTGGAGGGTCCCGGGCGTTCGCAAAGTTGGTCGTGTGCACAACGGTTGTGTGCGGGGTAAAGAGTTATGGCTGGTAAGTCATTCGTTGCGTTGGTGCTGCTCACCATGTTGGGTCCGGCTCTAGGGGTTGGACTTTTCGTGCTTCTGAACAGTCAGTGATGAGCGCCAAAGCGTAAGTGTTCTGGTACCGCGCGGAGCTTCGTGTGCTCTTGTCGCTCTTTTGCGTTTTCTAGCGGTCCGCATCCGCTGATCAAGCTGCCATCAATCCAAATTCTTGCTAGTGCTTGTCGGCCGTTGCCACTTCTGGCGCGCGCTCTAGAGCGCTTTTTGATCCGATGAAATCGGATCGGCGCTCTAGGTTTTTGTTTTGTCGCATTTTCTTCGACGAACCGGTGACCACTTCGTCGGAAAATGCTCTAGGACATTTGCCAGCCAATGCCCGAGCCGACGCTCGCCGACGATTGCTTTGCCCACGCCGGCAAATTGCTGACCCACGCCGAAGCGATTGCCGAGTTCAAGTCGCGGATCGTGCCGGTCGCGTCGCAGCAAACCGTGGCGCTCACCAATGCCGCCGGCCGGATCTTGAGCCAGCCGGTTCGCGCTCCGCATCCCGTACCGCT
>JANORU010000402.1:0-4826 GCA_031415475.1 Hyphomicrobium sp. | reverse complement strand
CCGGTCTTGTCATGCCGCCGCTCGACGAGACGCGCGACTTGCATCGACAGCGTTGATCCGCCCGACAGCAGCCGGCCATGGCGGACCAGCAGATACGCCGCGCGAACGAACGCCAAAGGATCGACGCCGCCATGGCTCTCGAAGCGCTTGTCCTCATAGGCCTTTAGCATCGCGAAGTAGCGCGGATCGACGTCTTTCGGCTCAAGCGGCAGGCGCCAGCGGCCATCCGGAGTGGTGAAGGCACGGAGCAGGTGCCCATTGCGATCGACGACGATGGTCGAGACCGATTGCGTGGCTTCGAGCGGCGGCGGCCCCATGCGCGACTTTGCAATTTCGAGGCCACCCCAAAGCGCTCCCGAGACGAGAAGGGTGACGGCCACAACCGTTACCGGAGCGCGCAGCCACGACCACACGCGGGGGGATGTGGCGGGCTTGGCTGGGAGAAGGTCTGCTCGGTCGGTCATGGCCGTCGTTCTGTTGGAGTTCGTTTCAGTTATGGCTTCACGCTGACCGTCAGCGTGCCGCTGTCGGTGCGCGCGTACCTTTCGGGGCGATACATGTCCTCGACCGTGGCTGCCGGGTGGACGAACGTACCGGGCGTGACGGCGCGGACGACGTAGGCGACGACTGCCGAAGCGGCCGCGGTCGAACTCGGCTTGGCGGCCGGCGGAACGTTGCTTTCGGTGGCCGAACCTTGCTCAGCCGTATCCGCAGCGCCATTGCCCTCACCGTCTCCCGAACTTTCAGCCGCCGGCTCGGCAACATTTGCTTTGCCGGCGAGATTGAAGGCCGCCACGAACCGGTCGTCGCGGAACTCGGTGTGCTCGGGCTGGAACGGCGACTTCAAGATGTCGAGAGAGGCGACGTCGCCGCTCGCAACCAAACGCGGGTTCTCGATTTCGAGGCCGGCCGGCAGGCGATCGACCAGCAGAACGCGGCCATAGGCTTCGGTGCTTTCGATCGAGACCACAGCCAAGAGGCGCTCGTTCTGCGCAAGGTCGGCCGTGCCGCCGCTGCCACTCTTCAGATCGACCGGCGTGCCGTCGAGCTTGTAGTAGCTGCGCCAGATCTTGAACCCTTTGGAGATCGCAGCTTCTGGCTTCAGCGAGGCCCCGATCACAGAGACAACCGCGTCGGTCGCCGCTTCGCCGTTGTTGGTGATGACGACGCCCTTTTCGATGTCATCGGCCGACAACGAACGAATGATCGAGCCGTTGACCGGCGCGCCGTCGATGGCGAGGCTGAGGCTCTTGACGTCGTCGCCCAGCGCGTGGGCGGCGAGCAGCATCCAGGCCTGCTCCTGGGTCGAGGTATAGCTGCGGGCGCGGTAGGCCTTGGCGACTACGTCGATCAGCTTGGGAGCCTCACTTTTGAAAAGGCCGGTTTCCGACGCGAGCGTTACCAGCGCCGCACCATCGCGCAGGAGCGAGCCATAGTCGGCGCGCGCCAGCGATGCCTTGTCGCTCTGGTCGAGAGATGTGATCGCCGATTGGAACGTACGCTCGGCACGCGGCTTGTCGCCGAGCATGCTGAGTGCGGCGCCAAGCTGCGCACGCGACAACGCGGTCGGGAAGCTGTCGAGCTTCTCATCTGCGAAGTAGCGCAATTCGCCAACCGGCGCGCGGCCGTTGCGGGCGAGCACATAGAGCGCGTAAGCCTTGCTTTCTTTCGACGCGTCGCCGTCGTTCGCGTTGGCGACGAAGTTGAGCAGCCGGTCAAGCGCCAGCGTGAAGGGAATCTCTCGAACCGTGTAGCCGGTCTCTTTGGCGCGTGTCAGGAAGTCCGAAACATACGCCGTCAGCCAGAGATCGGCATCGCCCGGACCCCAGATGCCGAAAGCTCCTGAGCTGTCCTGCATGTCGAACACCCGGTCGACGGCACCCTGCACACGCTCTTTCAGCTTCTTGTCTTCGGCAATGCCGATCTGGGCGGCGACTGCGTTGGCGTACAGCAGCGGCATGGCGCGCGAGACGGTCTGTTCCGCGCAACCATACGGGTAGCGATCGAGCGCGGTGAGCAGTCCCGGCACATCGAAACTGGCAGCCGGGCCGACGCTGACGTTGACGCGCGTGCGGCTGGCGATCAGTCCCGCAAGCAAGTCCTTGCCGAGTGTCAGCTTGCCGCCAGCTGAGAGCGTGCTGACAGTCGTGCGCTTGATGTCGCCAGCCGGCGGCATGACTTCGAACGTCAGACGGCGCTTGACGTCGATGCCGTCCGGTCCCGTGACCCGCACATCATATTGGTGTTGGCCAACGTCGGTCGGCTTCAGGGCAAAGCGCTCGGAGTTACGTTCACCCGTCTTGAGCGGCAGCGGACGATCCAACAATGAGACCGGCTGGCCAGCCGAGGCATCGAGCGGCTGTTCGGCAATCGCCACGCGATAGCTGGCGGCCGGGCCATCGACGTTATGAACCGCGATGTCGAGGCGGGCTTCGTCACCGAGCGTCAAGAAGCGTGGTCCCGAAGCCGTCAACGCCACGGCGTCACGCACGATCACATCGGATTGAGCCGAGCCGAGTTTGTCCTTCGACCAGGCAACCGCCATGACGCGCACCGTGCCGTTGAAGTCGGGCAATGCGAATTCGACGTTGGCTGTGCCATCGGCCCCGACTTTGATGAGACCTGAGAACTCAGCCACCGTTTCCTCAACCGGCGGGCTGCCTTTGAGACCTTCATTCTCCATGCCGTCGCCGCCCGAGCGCATCTTGCCGCGTTCGGCGCGCATGCCATCGATCAGGCGGCCGTAGAAATCGCGGATTTCGAGTGCGAGCTTGCGCTGCTGATAGAAATGTCCTGCCGGAGCGGGTGCCTGGAAGCGGGTGAGATTGAGAATACCGAGATCGACGGCGGCAACCGTGACGCGCGCCTCCTCGCCCGCCGCAAGCCCGGTGATCTTGACCGGAACTTTCAGACCCTCACTCGATTTGACCTTAGCGGCAACCGGCAGCTCGACCTTGAGCGTGCGATCCGCCTGATCGAGTCCGATCCAGGCGATGCCGACGGCGCGGCTCGGCATCCGCTTGGCTTTCTCATCCATCGGCCGATAGAGCAGCGCGGTCGCGTAAGCGCCCGGGCCCCAATCGCTACCAACTTGGAGTTCGATTTCCCCACCACCCTTGGCGAGGTTGACTTCGCGCGAGGTGACGAGGCCGTTGCCAAGCACGGCGACCAACGCCTTGCCGCCACTCTTCGAAGCGATCCGCAGCTTGGCGGTGTCACCCACCTTGTAGCTCGCCTTGTCGAGCGCGACGTCGAGGATTTCCGGGCTCTCGGAGGTTTCTTCGCTGGTGTACCAGCCCGACGAGAAAATCACGCTGGTCTCGGGTCCGGCCGAACCGGCTGTGCGGACGACAAGCTGGAAGCGGCCATAGTCGATGTCAGAGGCGATGCTGGCTGCCTTTTCGGCAAGCGCATCGACGGTGCCCGACGCCACCTTGCGGCGGATGGTTTGCGGTTCATAGGCCCACGAGCCATCGCGGCTGTACCACTGCCAGGACGTATCGAGGCGCACGAGCTCCCACAGCAGTCCAGGGGCGGCCGATTGCTTGCTCGCCGCATCGAGCATCACGACTTCGAATTGCGCTTTCTCGCCTTCCTTCGGGCCAGCACCTTCATAGAGCGGCTTAATGCCGATGCGTGGTTCGGCCAATTCGACCGGCAGCACCGTGCTGCGCTCAATGGTCCGTCCGGACACTTCCTTCAGCCGCACGATCACTTCGGCTTCGAGCGGTCGCGCCGTCTTTTCGACCGCCGGCAGCAGAACCGAAAGCGTGCTCTTGCCGTCGTCGCCAGTTAGCCCGAGATTTTCGAGCGGTTGGCGGACAGGGCTCATTTTTTCTTCAGCGCCGCCGAAGCGATAGCCGGGAAACGCCACCAGATCCTTGGCTGATTGGCGGACAATAATTTCGCCTTCCACGCCGAGGCCTGCGGCCGGCGGGCCATAGAGATAGCGGCTGGTGAGTTTGACGGATTTGGCCTGCGCCGGCTGCAACGCACCGGCGTCCGGTTCGAGCGTCAGATCGAGCCGTTCGGGCACATAGTCTTCAACCAGGAACGACACCTGATTGATTGGGTCGTCGGCTGGATCGGAATGCAGCTTTGCGCGCCAGGTTCCAGTCATGGCGCCGCCATCGAGGGCGAGACGCAGCGTGCGGCCACCGAGACCTTCGTCGGCAAGCGGATAGCGGCCATGCTCGACGCCGTCGGGCCGAGTAACGATGAGAGTGACCGGCAAGGTGGCGGCAACACCGGCGGCATTGCGCACCAGCGCCGTCAAGTTGACCTCTTCGCCCGGGCGATAGACGCCGCGTTCCGTATAGAGGTAGCCATCGAGCGCGCCCGGTGCATCGCGCCCCTTTACGCCACGGTCCGACAGATCGAAGGCGTTGGCGGTGAGATCCAGAAATGCGTACTCGCCGTCGCCCTTTTCAGCGACCAGCAAAGCCGGCTGCAAGCCGCCTTCACCGCGCGCCAAGCCGCCTTCAAAGCGAACGTAGCCGTTGGCATCCGATTTCGCAGTGCCGAGCACCTCGTTGTTGCGGGCGACAAGCTTCACATTGGCATCGGCGATGGCCGTCGTCTCAGCCAGCGAGCGCACGAAGGCATGCACGCCGTCCTTGCCGGAAAACGCCGTGAGGCCGAGATCGGAGACAATGAACCATTGCGTCGAGAGGCTGCCGTAGTCATTTTCCGGCTTATCGCCAGGACGGGCAATCATCGCATAGGCGCCGGGCTTCAAGGCGCCGATGGAATCATCGAGCGGGAATGCGGTCGTCACTTCCTCGTTGAGTTTAGAGGCGACATCCATTTCGCCCTTGTAGACCTGC
>JANORU010000401.1:0-4604 GCA_031415475.1 Hyphomicrobium sp. | reverse complement strand
GCTGCCGACGCTGGCCCGAGCGTCGCGACGATTTTCACTCTGCGTTGGCGTCTCATGTGGCGAGGGTATCCCTGCGGCGGCCCGGGAGGTTATTTCTTTGCGCCGCCACTCTCGGGGTCCGTGAGACGCACAGTCCATTCCTTCGCATCGCCGGTGTCGACTTCGAAGAATCCTGTCGGCTTATAGCCGCGCTTGGCACATTCCTGAACCCCCCGGATGGAGTACGATTTGTCACCGGTGCACATTTGGTTCTTGCCGGCCCATTCGCCGCCGCGGTCGTAATCGATGGCGTGGACGTAGATGAACCGGCTCGGAACCGCACCTTTGAGCAGGGTTTCGCAGGTCTGGGCGGCGACATTCCACCAGCCTTCGGTCGCCCACCCGGTCTTGTCCAGGTAGCCGATCGAGATGCCGACGCGGCTGGCGGTCGAATTGCAAAGTTTGAGATCGGCCAGGGCCGGGCCGCCCAGAACACTGAGCGCGGCTGCTGCAACTAGAACCATTGCTGGCAGTTCGCGCTTTGACCGCCGATGGCCGGCCCCGGCATTGCAGATTGTTTGTGTGGACGGCACGAGTTTCCCTCAGCTTCCCCTCGAGTGCGCGCTCTGCCAAACAGCGGCGCCACTCTCCCGGATCGGGGCGGAGAGTTCAAGGATCGACCAGCAGCACTCTGAAATCATTGACGTTGGTCTGGGTCGGCCCGCATTCCAGAAGATCGCCGAGCTGCCGGAAGAAGCCCGTCGAGTCGTTGTTTTCCAACAAAGCGGCGGCATTGAGATTGCGCGCCGCCGCGCGCGCCAAAGTATCAGGGACAACAATCGCGCCGGCCGGATCATCCGGATTGCCGCCACCACCGTCGATGCCGTCGGTATCGCCGGCCAGCGCTGAAATTCCACTGGCGCCATCAAGGCCGATGGCGACGCCCATCATATATTCCTGGTTTGGTCCGCCCGATCCATTGCCGCGCACGGTGACGGTGAACTCGCCGCCCGACAAAATCGCAACGCGCTCGCCGCGCCGCTTGGCATCGAGCGCTAGGGCGGCGTGGAAGCGGCCGACTTCGTGAGCCTCGCCTTCCAGCGAAGAGCCAAGCACATCGACCCGGTAACCGGCGTTGCGGGCAATCGCCGCCGCTTGCTCGATCGATTCTTTCGGGGCCGCGACCAGTGTGTAGCTGGCGTTCTTCAGGCGGTCGTCGCCGGGCTTGACGGTTTCGTTGGCCGGGTCTTCGAGTGCGCGCAGGATCGCTGGGTCGGCCTCAATGCCGTAATTGGCTAGCACGGCGCGGGCTTCGGCCAGTGTCGTCGTATCGCCGACCGTTGGGCCAGAGCCGATGGCATCGGGATCGTCGCCGGGCACATCCGAAATCGACAGCGTGATCAGCCGCGCTGGATAGGACGCCGCCGCCAGCCGTCCGCCCTTGACGCGCGACAGATGCTTTCTGACGCAATTCATTTCCGAAATCCGCGCGCCGGATTTCAACAGCTGCTTGGTCAGCGCGCGCTTTTGATCGAACGTCACGCCCTCGACCGGCGCCGACCAGAGCGCCGACGCGCCGCCCGACAGCAGGCACAGCACGAGATCGTCCGGACCTGCCGACTTGGCCAACTGCACGGCGAACTTGGCCGATGAAATGCTGTTGGCATCGGGCACCGGATGGCCGGCTTCCATGACGGGAATAACGTCGGTCGGCAGGCCGTAGCCATGCCGCGTCGTCACGAAGCCAAGGATCTGGCCAGCCTGGCCTTTGGCGAGATAATGCTGCTCGGTCGCCCGCGCCATGGCGGCAGCGGCTTTACCGGCGCCGACAATGATCAGCTTTCCGCCCGGCTTGATCTCCGGCAGGAACGGCGGCACGCAAAACTGCGGATGCGCCACCTCGACCGCCCGGTCGTACATAGCCCGCAGCAGTTGGCGCTGCTGGGCGGTATCGAGGCTCACCATAGACGTTCCCTGCACTTCTGGACTTTTGTATACCTTTGGTTTGCGAGATAGGGGCAGGGGCGTCAAGCGACGAGGCGTCGCTGACCACCTCAGAACAAGAAAGACTTCGCATTAGAATGAATACTCGGCCACCCGATCCTGGCGCGATTGCCGGATACCGGCTGGCGGCCGTCGAGCGGCTGGCGGGCGCCGCCACATCCGGTTTGCTGTTGTTGTGCGATCACGCCAGCAACGCCGTGCCACCAGAACTTGGTGCGCTCGGCCTGCCGTCGGGTGAATTCGAGCGCCACATCGCCTACGATATCGGTGCTGACGGCGTGACGCGTCACCTCGCGGAACTCTCACATGCGCCGGCGCTCATGACCCGCGTCTCGCGTCTCGTCATCGACTGCAATCGCGCTGCCGATGACCCGACTCTCATCATGCAGCTGTCCGATCGCGCGATTGTGCCCGGCAATCGCAATCTCGCCGCCGCCGAGCGCCAGGCCCGCATCGCGCGCTACTACCGGCCCTATCACGACGCTATTGGCGCGACGATTGACGCGATGTCGGCGGCTGCAATGCCGCCCGTGCTGCTCTCGATTCATAGCTTTACGCCGTGCTGGAAAGGCACCGAACGGCGCTGGCACGCCGGCGTTCTCTGGGACAAGGACCCGCGGCTGGCCGAAGTCCTTCTCAATGGGCTCAGCGCCGAACCCGCGCTGGTCGTCGGCGACAACGAGCCCTACAGCGGCCGGCTTTTTGGCGATACACTCTATCAGCACGGCACGACGCGCGGGCTCGCCCATGCCATCCTCGAAATCCGCCAGGATCTGATTGCCACTGAGCGAGGCCAGAGGGCGTGGGCGGCACGGATCGCCGCCATCATGACGGCAGCTCTTGCCAACGGCGCTGCAAACCACGATCTCAACAGCATCCGCTTTTACGGCTCCCACACGGGGCCGTAACCGCATCCCTAGTCAAGGAGTTCGAGCCCATGGCCGCCATCGACGATCAAACTCGCATCGAACTGGAAGCTGCCGCGTTCCGCCGCCTCGTTGAACATTTGCGACTTCGCACAGACGTGCAGAACATCGACATGATGAATTTGGCCGGCTTCTGCCGCAACTGTTTGTCGAACTGGTATCAGGATGCGGCCAAAGCCAAGGGCATCGAGCTCAGCAAGGACGCCGCCCGCGAGATCATCTACGGCGAACCTTTTGCCGATTGGCAGGCCAAGCATCAGAAGGACGCGTCGGCCGCTCAGAAATCCGCCTTCGATGCGGCCCGGCCCAAGGATCACTGAGGCGCGCCAAACGCGCGCCCCAGTCCGCTCCCTGATTCGCGCGTTTCAAGTGGCACTTTTACCATTGGACGACGCGAGCGCCTGCCTTGAAGACCGCTGTCTCGGCGGCTAGCTTCGGTGCCAACAGTAAGGAGCGGCGCCGGATCAAATCCCGGCGCGCTCGCGTCAGTTGCAACTCAATTTGTGGGGTATTCGAATGACCACGCTTCAGGCGTCGGCGCAAAAGCAGTTGCGTCAGCTGGTCGAACAGATCGAGCGGCTCGAGGAAGAAAAGAAGGCGCTCGCCGCCGACATCCGCGACAAGTATTTGGAAGCGAAAGGTGTTGGCTTCGACCCAAAGATCCTGCGCCAGGTTGTGCGGCTCAGAAAACAGTCGATGACCGAGCGCGAAGAGCAGGAAAGCGTGCTCGAAGTCTATCTGCACGCGCTCGGCATGCTCGATGCGGATGGCCCCGCTTCGCCGATGGATGATCCCGGCCACCGCATGGAAGCCGCGGAGTAGTCTGCACGCCACACATCACGCAGGGCGGCGGACATTTCTCGGAATCGTAGGTTGGTGCTGAGCGGCAAAGCCGCGAAGCCCAACAACTTTGGAGCAGCGTGAAGAGAAGTCGTTGGGCTTCACAAGGAGGTTCAGCCCAACCTACACGTTACAGCCACCTGCCCACGCTCAAAAAACAACCCCGGGTGCGTCGGCGCGCACCCGGGGCGTTTTTGTACGGCTGGGCCGAAGCTTTGCCGCGCAACTCTCAAATTCAATTGAACTGCCACGAACGCAGTTCCATCTGGAGACGATAGACGCATGGTGCTATAAGATCTAATCGTATTTTGTTTGGTTCTAGATAAGACTGTCTGATCTTGTCGATTACGCTCAAACAGCTCCGCTACTTCGACGCCCTGGCGCGCGAGCGCCACTTCGGCAAGGCGGCGGAGTCGTGCTCGGTCACGCAACCGGCGCTGTCGATGCAGATCCACGATCTCGAGGAGGCCATCGGTCTGATCCTCGTCGAACGGTCGCGAACCGGCGTGCAACTGACCGTCAAGGGCCAGGAGTTCGCGACGCGCGGCGCACGGATTCTCGGCGATGTCCGCGATCTTGTCGCCTATGCCCGTCACTCGAGCCAGCTCTTGTCCGGCAAACTGCGGCTCGGCGTCATCCCCTCGGTTGCGCCCTACATGCTGCCGCCGCTGCTGCCGATCCTGCGCGCCGCCCATGCCGATCTCGAACTGCATGTTCGCGAAACCCAGACGCAGCATCTGATCGACGAACTGCTCGACGGCAAACTCGATGTGCTATTGCTGGCGCTGCCGATCAAGCACCCGGACATCGAGCAGCTGACGCTGTTCGAGGATCGCTTCCTGTTGGCGCTGCCGA
>JANORU010000400.1:0-7018 GCA_031415475.1 Hyphomicrobium sp. | reverse complement strand
GCGATCATGGTTATGATTGGTCGTTGAACGACACGAGCCGCCGTTAAGCCGATCTGAACCGGGGAACGACCATGCAAAACTCAGAACCCAGCGACAGCGGCGCACAATCGCCGCCCGGCTGGCGGCGATGGCTACCGATCGGCATACTGATTGCGGCCATGGCCCTGGTGTTCGGCATGGGCTGGCACAAGTATCTTTCGTTCCAGACGATTGGTGAAAATTACGACGCGCTGCGCGGCTATATTTCCAATAACCTTGTGCTCGCGCTGCTGGTGTACATGGCGATCTACATCGTCGTCGTCGCCCTGTCGCTGCCGGGTGGCCTTGTCATGACACTGTCGGGCGGCCTGTTGTTCGGTTGGCAGATCGGCGCACCGGCAACCGTGGTTGCGGCAACGCTCGGCGCGACACTACTGTTTCTTGTTGCCAAATCTGCGTTCGGCGAAACGCTCGCCGCCAAGGCCGGCCCATGGCTCGCCAAACTGAAAGATGGATTCAAGGAGAACGCGCTCAGCTACCTGCTGTTTTTGCGCCTTGTCCCGGCGTTTCCGTTCGTGGTCGTCAACCTCGCGCCTGCGCTACTTGGCGTGCCGCTTCGAACCTACATTCTCGGAACCTTCTTCGGCATCATCCCCGGAACCACGGCGTTTTCGTTTTTAGGTTCGGGCTTGGGAAGCGTGGTTGAAGCGCAGAACGCGGTTCACGCCCAGTGCCTCGCCAAAAACCCGGCCAATCCGGCCGTGGACTGCCCCTATACGATTGACACCAGCGCACTCCTGACCAAAGAGCTGCTGGCCGCATTTGTTTTGCTTGGCGTCGTCGCCCTCATTCCCGTCGTCTATAAAAAGTGGAGCAATCGCCATGTTGCGGCCTAACCCTGTGAGTTCGACGGCGGACAACAAAAGTGCCGGCGCGGAAACGCCGATCACAGCCGATATCTGCGTGATCGGCGCCGGCTCAGGTGGCTTGTCGGTCGCGGCGGCAGCGGCCTCCTTCGGCCGCAGTGTCGTTCTGATTGAAAAACACAAGATGGGCGGCGACTGCTTGAACTACGGGTGCGTCCCCTCGAAAGCAATCATTGCAGCCGGCAAGCGCGCTCATGCCATGCGGACGTCGGCGCCGTTCGGCGTTGCGTCCGTCGAACCTTCGGTCGATTTCGCTGCCGTCAACGCTCACGTCCGTTCGGTGATCGATGCGATTGCGCCAAATGATTCCGTCGAACGATTTACCGGTCTCGGCGTGCGCGTCATCCAAGCCGCCGGACGCTTCATCGACAAGTCAACGGTCGCCGCCGGCGACTACCGGATCACAGCGCGCCGGTTCGTCATTGCCACCGGCTCGTCGCCGGTCGTGCCGCCGATTCCGGGACTCGATACTGTTTCGTATTTCACCAACGAGACACTGTTCGATAATACGCAGAAGATTGATCACCTGATCATCATTGGCGGCGGTCCGATCGGCATGGAAATGGCGCAGGCGCATCGCCGCCTCGGCAGCCGCGTAACCGTTCTCGATGGCTTGAAGGCCCTCGCCAAGGACGACCCTGAGCTGACATTGCTCTTGCTTCGACAATTGCGCGGCGAAGGCATCGACATCCGCGAGGACACCAAGGTCGAGCGCATCGAGGCACTTGGGCAAGGTGTGCGCGTGCACGTTTCGGCAGCAGGAAAAAGCGACAGCGTTGAGGGCAGTCATCTCCTGATCTCGGCCGGGCGAAAGCCAAACGTCGCCGATCTCGGCCTCGATGCGGCCGGCATCACGTTCGACAAGCGCGGCGTCAAAGTCGATGCGGGTCTGAGAACGTCGAATTCGCGCGTCTTTGCCATCGGCGATGTGGCCGGCGGCTTGCAGTTCACCCACGTCGCCAACTACCACGCCGGCATCGTTATCCGCCGCGCCCTGTTCCGCCTGCCGGCGAAAACGAACGACGGGATCATTCCCTGGGTCACCTACACCGAACCTGAGTTGGCGCACGTCGGCTTGAGCGAGCCGGAGGCCAACGCGAAAAAAATGGCGATCAAGGTGTTGCGCTGGCCGTTCCACGAGAACGATCGCGCCCAGGCCGAACGCGAGATCGAAGGCCACATCAAGGTCATTACCGACGCCAGGGGGAAGATCCTGGGCGCCAGCATTCTCGGCGCGCACGCCGGCGAGCTGATCCAAATGTGGGCCTTGGCACTCTCCCAGGGCATGAACATCAAAGCCATGACTGGGTTCATCTCGCCCTATCCGACCCTTTCGGAGGTCAGCAAGCGGGCCGCTTTCCGCTTCTACGCCTCGAAAGCGGCAAGCCCCGTTGTTCGCAAAGTGATCGAAGTGCTGGCGAAGTTCGGTTAATCGACGCCATAAGGCAAACGGTGACTTGTGAAGGCTGACTTTTTCCCGGTGAAATGCGACACTCGAGGTCGCGTTTGCGAGAAGGCAGCATAACCGTTTGTCCCAAGACACGAATGACCCAGAGCCCAAGGCAGCGACGGCCCCCGCCGCGCCACGGGATGCCGTTGCAGCACCACCGGTGAGAAAATGGGGCAACTTTCTGCCCCGGATTTCGCTTGGTCTGCCCGGCAAACTCCTGGTGCTGACGGCGCTCTTCATTCTGCTGACGGAAATTCTCATCTTCCTGCCGTCGGTTGCCAGCTACCGTATCAATTGGTTGAACGACCGGCTGATCGCCGCCCAGATTTCGGCGCGGGCGGCCGAAGCACTGCCGAGCGGCACTGTTCCGCCGGCGCTGCGCAGCGAACTCCTGCGGACAGCACTTGTCAGAGCGATTGCCATCCGCCGGAGCGGCGCGCGGCGGCTGATCCTGCCGCCGGTTCAGGAAATCACGATCGACGAAAGCTTTGATCTGCGCGAGCGCCAGCGCGTCGGTTTCAGTAACGATCTGGCTCTCAACCTGTCGCAAATTCGCGATGCGCTGCGCGTTTACATGTCAGACGACGATCGCAACATTCGTATCATCGGACTGCAAGGGCCGCGCTTCGACGACACCATCGAAGTCGTGATGCCGGAAGAGCCGCTGAAGCGCGCCATGCAGCGCTACAGCATGAACATATTTTGGATCTCGATCCTGATTGCAATGGGAACTGCGGCGCTGGTTTATTTCGCCATCAACGCGCTGCTCGTGAAGCCGATGCTGCGGCTATCGCGCAATATGGTGCAATATGGCGAGAATCCGGAAGACCCCGGCCGCATTATTACGCCGTCCGGCAGATTCGACGAAATCGGCCGCGCCGAAACGGAGCTGGCGCAAATGCAGCGGCAGTTGTCGCAACTTCTGCTGCAAAAGAACCGGCTGGCGCAGCTTGGCCTCGCGGTCAGCAAGATCAATCACGATTTGCGCAACATGCTGGCCAATGCGCAGCTGATCTCCGACCGGCTGACATCGATCGAAGATCCGACGGTTCAAAAGTTCGCGCCGAAATTGATTGCTTCACTCGATCGCGCGATCGCTTTTTGTAACGACACTTTGAAATTCGGCCGCGCCGAGGAAGCAGCACCGCGCCGCGAGATGCTGCCGTTGAAAGCGCTGGTCGACGAAGTGGCCGAGGGGCTCGGGGTTTTGCACGACGGCTCGATCACGTGGACGACGACGATAGATCAAAACCTGCGTATCGATGCCGACCGCGATCACCTGTTCCGCATCTTGAGCAATCTCGGCCGCAATGCGATCCAGGCGATCGAAAGCGATGCCGAACGCAAGCACCAGGGCGAAATCAGCGTGACGGCCAACCGCGACGGCCGCATGGTCAGCGTCGACGTGCGCGACAACGGACCGGGCGTGCCGGCGCGAGCGCGCGAGAAGTTGTTCCAGGCCTTTCAGGGGTCGACCAAGAAAGGCGGAACGGGCCTCGGACTCGCCATCGCCGCCGAACTCGCTGCCGCCCAAGGTGGCCGGCTGGAGCTTTTGGACAGTGAGCGCGGCGCGGTTTTCAGGCTTGAGATTCAAGACCGGGCGCAGCAAGATTGACGCTCGCGCGCCGGTGTTGGAGACGAGCCGGTCGTGACCAACGGGCCCGTTCGCCACATCCCCCAAGCGACGGCCGGTTCGCCCTTGCGCCGGGCGGGGCGAGCCAGTAGAAGGGCGCTTCCGAGCCGCCGGTGCGTCTTGCGCAACGGTCGGGGGCCCTCAATACGGCCCAAATTCCCGGTGTTGCGCCCGTAGCTCAGCTGGATAGAGCACCAGACTACGAATCTGGGGGTCGGAGGTTCGAATCCTTCCGGGCGCGCCAGTCTTGTTAGGGCCTTAGAAACAAATCATCCGACCTCGGAAATTTCTTGGGAAGCATATGAGAAGCAGACTCTCAAGGGCTTCGGTGTTCAGCGGTGTGCAGTTTTGAGGCCGACCTTTGCAAGCGCGCTCTCACATTTTTGCCGCCCTACATTGCGGCCCAGCGGGGCCTCTCAATCAGATCGCTACGGCAAAGTGCCGGGGTAAAGGCCGGGCATAATGCGCGGCGCGAGTTCAGCGGGAAATGCGAGCTGGTAGGGCGCGCGCGTGCTAATGGATCGTATCAGCCCGATTTGAACTAAAGGCTGTGCGACGCGCCGGGCCTGGCGTTCATCCATGCCGACAAGTCCAGGCAGAGCTTTCCGCTCCAGACTTCCGTCAAATAAAATATGGTCGAGGATAACCTTCGCTTTGTCGTGAAGGCGCTTGACCCTGATCTCATCGTCAGCCCAGGCCATGATGCGGGCGCGCAAGTCTTTAGGGCGCATGAGCCCTTCCATGAAGTCGATTTGATCTAGGCAGACATCTAGAAAATATTGCGTGAAATCGACTAAGTTTTCCTCGGAAAGATTGCCCCGTCCGTCAAGGTCGTTGCGACGTTGCGCATCACAAGCAGCCAGATGGCCTTTGTAGGTTTTTGCATCGCGGGCAAGACCGCGCGCCACGGACCATAGTCCGCAAGTATCGAGTGCCGAGCGCAGCGTGGCATAGGAGATCAGCCGCGCTACTCGTCCGTTGCCGTCAAGGAACGGATGGATCCAAAGCAGACGATGATGCGCCGCTGCGGTGTTCAGGGCGCTTTCAAAACTTCCGAGGGCCGCATAACTGTGCTCCCACCGCTGTAAATGGCGTTCGACGGCTCCTGGACTGACCGCGACAAGCCTACCAACTTCAACATTCTTGTGGCGGGGTTGTCCGGGCACCACTGCCTCACGCTCTCCCGTATCCGGATTTTCAACCCATTTCAGATTGTCAGGCAGGGCTTCGTAAAAACGTCGGTGAATTTCGAGCACGCTGGCGGCGGTCGTGGGCTTCTGACCGAGCCCCCCTTCATCGATCCATCGCTGTACTGCGATGTGTGCGACCGCCTCTTGCTGTAGATCGCGTTTCTTTGGGTCACGGCTTTGCTCACCGAACAAGGCGCGTTGAATGTCGACGGGGTGTGTGTTGTGCCCTTCGATGAGGTTTGAGTAGTAACAGTTCATCTCCCGCACGAGGCTGGAGAGCGGTTCAATTAGTCCTTCGGGCAGTCTGCTGCGGAATGTAGCGGCACGTTGGGTGAGTTGTAGGACCGTGTCGCTGAGCAAGGCGCGGTGGCGCGACGACTCTGAAATGGTCATCGGCTCCATACCGGTCACTGCTTCGCCTCGGTCCACTACGCCCGATTTTGACTTGGCACGAGCCGCGGGGACAGGTTTCTTGACCGCTGTTTTGTCCGGTTTTTTGTCCGGTTTTTTTCTCATCGTCCTGGCCGTAACTGACTGATATGAAAGTATTTTCATGTCATAATAGCACAGCATTGGCAGGAAGTTGACCGGATTTTTGTCCGCTTTTTTGTCCGGTTTATTGACCGGTAACTGGCTGATTTGATTGCAACTCCCGCCCAATGGCGTGCGCCCGATCAGGCCAACTTCAACAACGATCCACTGCCGGTCCGCTCGGCAGCCTAACAACCGCAGGAGTTCCACTTATCAAAGCGGAAAATCTGTTCAGAGAAGCGGGACCAGCTCTCTGTCGCCTTGGTGACATTCCGAATTTCCCGCTTTTGTTCGCGGTAAAGCTCTTTCCACTGCCCGCGAAACCGCTGCCGCACATATCCACGGGCATGATCGACAGACGTTGCCGAAATTGGCTGAGCAAACATTTGGACAGCCAAGACTGTAGACATTTAGGCCTTGGCGCCCTGGCATCTCAGCCGGTCGCCGTTGCTTCAATCCGGGTTTACACTCACGGCCCTTCGGCGCTGATCTTGGCAGCGGCCAGTACCAGACGGGCGAGCGCCGGCAGTGACTTCGAGCCGGTCTTTCTCATGATCGCGGCGCGATGGTTCTCGACCGTGCGTTGGCTGATGCCAAGATCGGCGGCGATATTCTTGCTTGGGTGGCCGGCGAGGACCAACTCCATCACCTCGCGCTCGCGTTGCGTGAGGTCTGCGATGTGACTCGCGGCGGCCTCGCGCCAGGCGACAAGCTTGTTGGAGTCCCGCGACAGCTCGAGCGCACGTTCGATGCACTCGAGAAGTTCGTCGCGGCCGACCGGCTTCTCGATAAAGTCCAAAGCTCCGGCCTTCATGGCTTTGACGGCCATGTCCACATCGCTGTTGCCTGTAATCATGATTGCCGGGAGCCGATGACCGGCGTCTTGCAGCCGCTGCAACAATTCGAGTCCGCTCATCCCAGGCAGGTAGGCATCGATCAACAGGCAGGCCTCGAGGCCCGGCCGATAGGCTTCAAGGAATGCCTCGCACGTCGCAAACGCCTCAACGAACCGGTTATCCTCCTCAAGCACGCTGCGAATTGCGTCGCGGACATGCTTGTCATCGTCGACGACGAAGATGACCGGCGACACCGCAGCGTTGGTTGATGCGGCAGGGTGCGGCGCGCGCGGCTTCGCAGCGGACCTCGGTAGTGGAAGCAGGAGGCGATTGATTGCGTCCGTCAGCTCCGGCAACTTCACCGGCTTGTTGAGCTGGCTGCACTTCTGGATCGCAATACCGCGCAAAGTGGTGGTCGAAATATCACCGGTCAGGATGATGACCGGAAGATCACTCTGGAGTTTTTCCCGTAT
>JANORU010000399.1:0-3479 GCA_031415475.1 Hyphomicrobium sp. | reverse complement strand
TGCCGCCGCCGCCGTAAACGCCGTCGTTGCCCTCTTCGCCGAAGATCTGATCGTTGCCGGCGTCGCCGGTCAGCGTGTCGTTGCCAAGTCCACCGAAAATGATGTCGTCGCCCGCGCCGCTATTGAGACGATCGTTGCCAGCGCCGCCCGACATGGTGTCGGCGGCGGCCGTTCCCGTCAGCACGTCGTTACCTGTGGTTCCGAGAAAGTCAGCCATAGCAAGTATCCGCGCCCATCATCTTGACCCTGGACCGAAGCTAGCGGCAAACCTCTGCAATTTGATTTTGGAATTCCGTTCAATTCGATTATTTCGAATTTTTCATATCTCAACAAAACGTAAAATCGCGGCGGGAGGGCCCGCCGCGATTTTACATTCGTTCACTAATCTAAATAATTTCCAGACTTAGGAGAGCACGCCCACTTAGTAGAGGAAGCCAACTTAGTAGAGGAAGCCAACTTAGTAGAGGAAGCCAACTTAGTAGAGGAAGCCAACTTAGTAGAGGAAGACTGAGTCGGCAGCCAGCGCCGACGGGTCTTCGCCGGTGAAGCCCTGCAGCATCGCGACATCGACGAACGTATCGCCGACCTTGACGGACAACATCTTGCCGCCGGCGACCGAATTGAGCTGAACCACATCGTTGAAGAATTCGGGATCGACCTTGAAGAAGTCCCGGAGATCGATCACGTCAGAGGTGCGGAAGTCGGTGATCGTGTCGACGCCCTGATGCACGCCGTTGAGCATCACGTCCTTGACCAGGAACTGGTAGGTGTCCTTCTCGAGGCCGCCGGTGTAGGTATCGGCGCCGGCGCGGCCACGGAACCAGTCCTGGCCGTTGCCGCCCGACAATTCATTGCCGAACTGGTTGCCGACGAACGAGTCGTCGCCGGCGGTACCAAAAATCTTCTCGATACCGCTGATCGCATCAACTCCGCCGATCGACTTTGTCACGCTACCGGCGTGGAGATCGACCGCGATTGCGCTGCCAAAGAAGCTGAAGTCGAGCGTATCGAAACCATCGCCGCCACTGATCATGTCGCTGCCGAGACCGCCAACAATCGTATCGACACCCGAACCGGCGGTGATGATGTCATTTCCGGCATCGGCCTGGAAGCGGTCATCGCCCGAACCGCCGAGCAGAGTATCGTCGCCCTCGCCGCCATAGAGCTTGTCGTTGCCGCTGTTGCCATCGATCGTGTCGTTGCCGGTCCCGCCCGACATGCTGTCGTCACCCTTGCCACCGGTGACGTTATCGTCGCCTGCGCCTGCGGTGACGGAATCGTCGCCTTCGCCGCCCGAAATAATGTCCGCGAGATCGCCGCCATAGATGCGGTCGTTGCCGAGATTGCCGAAGATCGTCTGGGCACCAGGGCCGCCGTAAATTACATCGTTGCCATCATCGCCAAACAGCGTGTCGTCGCCATCCATGCCGTAGATCGTGTCGTCACCCCCGAGACCTCTGATCGTATCCTGCAGCGAAGTTCCAGTGAGTGTGTCCGCTGCATCCGTTCCAACAATCTCAGCCATTTTCGCCAGTCCCCGGGTTTTGAAAACTTCTGCAATCCGTCGAATTCAATATCGCGCTAATATCGGGATATTTGCATTCTAATTGATTGCATCGCGTTATCAAGTTAGCAACAAGGTGCGAACCTTTCGTTCAAACTCAAAACTACATTCGAGGAAAACTCGCTTCAAATTATCGCGGCGTTCTATCGACGATATTTACTATCCTGATGATTCTCGTATTTGAATTTTTCCTGGCCGCGAAATCCGAAACAAAAATGCCGCCAGGCGTTTCCGACGGCGGCATTTTTTAAAGTGAATAAGTCGCTCAGATCAGGATCAGACCGTGACTGACGAGATCCTGATTGTGTACGCCGTCGAGTTGAACCACGTCGATGAACTCACCACCCATCTTGATCGAAACCGTGGTGCCATCGGCGCCGGTGGTCATCTTGACCATATCGGCACTGATCTTGCCCTTGACCATTCCCGAAAGATCTAAGCGATCGCCCGCCCGGAAGTCGGTGACGTGGTCGAGGCCGAGATACGCGCCGGTTTTGCTGACAACGTCCTTACCGAAGAACACGAACGTGTCCTTGCCAGCGCCGCCGGACATCTTGTCAGCACCGCCTAAGCCGCGCAGCATATCGTCGCCAGCTCCGGCGATGATCGTGTTGGCCTGTTTGTCGCCGGTGATCTTGTCGGCAAAGCGCGAACCGGTCACAGCTTCGATGCCCCAGACCGCGTCGCTGCCCATACCGGAAGCGGTGTGCTTCGAAAGATCAACGATCATCGCACGCGTCGAGCCCGAGAAGTCGAGGGTGTCGAAGCCTGCGCCGCCGGTGTAACTGTCGTTGCCCTGGCCGGCGACGAACCGATCGTTGCCTGTGTCGCCCTTCACCGTATCTTTTCCTGCGCCGTCGATCAGAACGTCGTCGCCCTTACCGCCCGACATGGTGTCATTGCCAAGACCGCCATTCATGCGGTCATTGCCTGAGTTGCCCCACATCTGGTCGTCGCCGGCGCCGCCATGCATCTTGTCGTTGTCGGCCATACCGAACATTTTGTCGTTGCCAACTCCGCCCTTCATGTCGTCGGCATCGGTCGAGCGCACTGACTTGGTCTGTTCCTTGGAGAGCAGAGCCGAGTTCGTGGTGCCGATTTTGACGGTGAAGACGCTGTCATCGAAGTCCTTGTCGCCACCATTCTTGAGATCTTCGAAGCCGACCTTGACCGTTCCGTCGATGTTGTTGACGGTGCCGACCACGTGCTTCATGCCGTCGCCGTTGAGGCCCTTGGTGCCATTGTCGGCGCTGTGGAAGATGCTGGTGCCGTACTGCGACTTGACGATCGTCTCGACGCCGTTCTTGACCTGTACGAGCTTGAGTTCGGAGCCGCCATTCACATTGCCTGGCTTGCCGTTCGGACCAACAAACTTGAAGCTTGCCGACTTGTCATTCAGAAGCTGGGCCATGCCGGTCTGGCTGTAGCCGTTCGGCACAACAAAGAAGCCGAGACGCTCGCCGGCATTCAAGCCGACATCGACCGAGCTCTTGCCCGAGATCAGGTCGCCGCCCGAACCCTGCAGCGAGGCGTTGGCAAATAGAATCTGGACGCCGGAGATCGAACCGTCGGCCGCAATCTTGTAGAGTCCGAGCGCGTTCTTGTAGCCGGCGCTTTCGTAATCGAATGTGACGGTTGCAGTTGTGCTTTCGCTGACGCGGAAGTTCGACATGTCGACCTTGCCGCCAACGGTCGCGGCACCGAACATGGTGTCGTTACCAGCGTCGCCGGTCATGACGTCGTCGCCGCCGCCGCCGTGCATGCGGTCATCGCCGCCGTTGCCGGTCAACTTGTCATTGGCGCCTTCGCCAAAAATGACGCTGTCATGGTTGTCGCCGGTCAGCGTGTTCTTCGAGCCATTACCGATATGCAAGTCGCTGTGGTCGTCATGGTGATCACCAGCAGCCTTGTCGGC
>JANORU010000398.1:0-1515 GCA_031415475.1 Hyphomicrobium sp. | reverse complement strand
CAGATGCCCGAGCTGGTCGCTGCGTTCCACTCACTGGTCGGTATGGCCGCCGTCATGGTCGCGGCCGGTGCGCTGTACGCTCCCGAAGCGTTCGGCATCGGTACGAAGGGCAATATCGCCGGTGCCAGCCTCTTTGAAATGGCGCTCGGCGCCGCCATTGGCGCTATCACGTTCACCGGCTCGGTGATCGCGTTTGCCAAGCTGTCCGGCAAGATGTCGGGCGCGCCAATTCTCCTGCCGATGCGCCATGTCATCAACGGCGCGCTGTTCCTGCTGCTCGGCTATCTCATCTACTCGCTTTGCATGTCGGGTGGCTCGGGCCTGCTGTTCTGGGCCATCACGGCGGTCGCGCTCGTGTTCGGCGTTCTGATCATCATCCCGATCGGCGGCGCGGACATGCCGGTCGTCATCTCCATGCTCAATTCGTACTCAGGCTGGGCGGCGGCCGGCATCGGCTTCACACTCGGCAACATCGCGCTCATCATCACCGGCGCTCTGGTCGGCTCGTCGGGCGCGATCCTGTCGTACATCATGTGCAAGGGCATGAACCGCTCGTTCGTGTCGGTCATCGCCGGCGGCTTCGGCGGCGAGACGGCGGCGGCAGGCGCGGCGGGCGGGGGCGAACAAAAGCCGGTCAAGCTCGGCTCGGCCGAAGACGCAGCTTACGTTCTGAAGAACGCCTCCAAGGTGATCATCGTGCCGGGCTACGGCATGGCCGTCGCGCAGGCGCAGCACGCACTCAGAGAGATGGCCGATAACCTCAAAAAGGCCGGCGTCGAAGTGAAGTACGCCATCCACCCGGTCGCCGGACGTATGCCGGGCCATATGAACGTTCTCTTGGCCGAAGCAAATGTCCCGTACGACGAAGTGTTCGAATTGGAAGACATCAACAGCGAGTTCGCCCAGGCCGACGCCGTCTACGTGATCGGCGCCAATGACGTCGTCAACCCGGCCGCCGAAGACGACAAAACGTCACCGATTTACGGCATGCCGGTGCTGCAGGTGTGGAAGGCCGCGACCGTGTTCTTCAACAAGCGGTCGCTCGCGTCCGGCTACGCTGGCATCGATAACCCGGTCTTCTATCGCGACAACACCGTCATGGTGCTCGGCGACGCCAAGAAGATGACCGAAGAGATTGCCAAGGCGCTGGGGCATTAGTTGATGTCGGCAAGCCCGGAGCGTCAATGCGTACGAACCGGGTTCGAATTGCAGACGAAGTAGGGCGGCATTTCCGGTTAGTCCGATCCTATTTCTTAGCAGGGGCCGCATCCGGCGAATTGGTCGCTGCCTTTGGTGCCGGTGGACTTGGGCTGATTTGCTCGTTCAATTCTTTGGCGATTAAATCGTTGCCGCCAATCAGAGCCGTGGTCAAATTGCAGTACGAGTGATATCGCTCGGCGTCATAGACCGCCTGAGAGTCCGTCCGGCACATTTATGATTTTTCTCTGGCCCTTACAATCCGCCTCAGCATGATGCGGATCATGGCGAGGATGACGAAGGCGGAATGCGAGCGGG
>JANORU010000397.1:0-12847 GCA_031415475.1 Hyphomicrobium sp. | reverse complement strand
GTCGTGTGGTGGCCGCGCGCCCATGCACTGGAACTCCTTGACGCCGATGAAGATCTTTTCAGCCCCAACATCGTTGGCGAGGTGCGGGGCCTTGTGGGCGGCCATGGTAAAAAGCTCCGGCAGATGGTGAACTTTGTTCGCTGGAAGATAGCTGCCCGCCCTGGGAAATGATAGACGGCTGTAGGGTTTCACGCGGTCGCAGAGGACGGTCTCGGCGCCGCAGTTTTGAGGGTTTTGGCGCGTGCCGGTGTTCTCGTCCGAGGGTGTTGAGCTTCACTATCTCGATCAGCAACCCGCCGAGGTGCGTCACCAGCCGGTGCTGCTGATCCATGGCTTTGCCTCTCACATCGATATGAACTGGGTGGCGACTGGGTGGGTGTCAGAACTCGTCAAGGCGGGGCATCGGGTGGTGGCGATCGACAATCGAGGCCACGGGCAGAGTGAGAAGCTCTATGATCTGGCGCTCTATGGTGCGCCACTGATGGCCGATGATGCCAAACGTCTGCTCGATCACCTCGACATCGAGCGCGCGCACGTCATTGGCTATTCGATGGGGGCGCGGATCGCGGCGTTTCTGGTTCAGAGATATCCCGGTCGCGTGGTGAGCCTCGTGTTCGGCGGGCTTGGCGCCAATATGGTGCGCGGCATGGCTGGCACAGGGCCAATTGCCCACGCGCTCGAAGCCGACAGCATCGACGACGTGAAAAATCCGACGGCACGGACGTTCCGCGCCTTCGCCGAACAGACCAAGAGCGATTTGAAGGCGCTGGCCGCGTGCATCCGCTCGGCACGCGCGCCAGTGACCGCTGAGGCGCTGGCTGAAATCAAGTGTCCGGTGCTGGTAGCGGTTGGCACCAATGATGTGATTGGCGGACCGGCGGAGGACCTTGCCCGGCTCATACCCGGTGCCGAGGCGTTCGAAATTCTGGGTCGCGATCACATGAAAGCGGTCGGCGACCGGTCCTTCAAGGACAAGGCGATCGCGTTTCTAGCCCGCGCCGAGGCGCAACACGGCCCATAAATCTATGCCTGAGCTAAACGTAGTAAGGCCCCGGCCTGCCCTCACTGGCGGAGCAATGGAGAGGGCCCCATCACACCCGCGGTGATTATTGGACAGCCAGGGCCCCGATGCGCGAGTAGAGGAGTCGCGTCTTGACCAAGTCTTGCAGTGCACACGCTCTCAAGTCGTCCGTCTGCGATACGCTACGCTACACTTGCCACCACAAAGAACGCTACGCTGCGGGGCATTCGCTCGTCCGACGTCTCACTTGAGTATTTGCAGACTACATCCCTTTTTCCGCATCGTCGCCAGTCAAGTGGGGTCATTCGCGACGAAATTGTGGATAAGCTATTTCACGGCTGCATAGGCGCTTGGCTGTGTCCGCTTATTGCCTTGATTCGATTGGCGTCTGCCGCCGATCCGCCGTCGATGAGACCCAATACCGCCGGGAAAGCAGGCGATAACGCCTTCCGAACCGGGGCGGAGATAAACCAGCCGTTAGCCATTCCCGGCCTATTGTCCCTGATCATGTCGGTTCGTGGCGTTCTGTTAAGTGTGTGTGCAGCGTTTCTGTTGGCCCTTGCCGGGTGCAGCACGGGCGGGCCTGATTTCGTGGCCAAGAGGGAACCGTGGCGCGAAGACGAGGAAAACGCCTGCCTCGCTGCCGGCGCCGTGCGCCAAAGCCCCTTCATCCAATCGCGATCGGCCCTCGGCGGCCCCAGTGTCTGCGGCACGGCCCGTCCGTTCGCCATGAGTGCGGCCGGCGGCGGGCGCGTCAGCCTGAAACCGGCGGCCCTGCTCCGCTGCCCGATGGTACCCCAGGTCGAGCGCTGGGTGAGCGACGTCATCGAACCGGCGGCGCAGTATTATTTCGGTTCGCCCCTGGTCGAAATGAGGGTCGCGGCGTCCTACGCCTGCCGGCCGATCAACCACGTCTCAGGTGGCCGGCTATCCGAGCATGGCTATGCCAACGCGCTTGATATTTCGACGTTCTATCTTGCCAACGGTCACGTCGTGACCGTGAAAGGCGGGTGGTATGGCGACGAGCGCGAGCGGCTGTTTCTACGCCGCGTGCACGACGGCGCCTGCACCGAATTTGCGACGGTCCTTGGGCCAGAGTCCGACAGCTACCATCGCGATCATTTCCATGTCGATCTCGCACGTCATGGCCGCGACGGGCGCAAAACGATCTGCCGGTAAATCTCGGTTCAATTAGTCAGCGGTTTGAAGACGGGATTATCCCAGATCCTCACCATGCCGTCGTCGCCGGCCGAGGCGATCCGCTGGCCGTCGGGGGAGAACGCAATAGCCGTCACCGCTCCGGTATGACTTGGCAGCGTTTTTGGTGTCCGTCGCCGATTGTAGTCCCAGACCCGGACTTTGCCGTCGTCGCCGGCCGATGCGATCACGTCCCCCGAGGGTGCGAACACGATGGCGTTGGCGCGGCCATTGTGGCCGGAGAGCGAGCGCAAAAGTCTAGTCGATCGCGCTGACCAGATGCGGAGTTTGCCGTCGACACCGGCGGATGCGACCGTCTTGCCGCCCGCAGATGCGGCAACGGCGGACACCGCATCGCGCTGTCCGCGGTAGGTTCGAACCCGCTCGAAGGTATCGAGGTCCCACATTTTGACCGCCAGATCGCGGCCGCCGGAAATCAGCACCGGGCCTTTCTCGGTGATGACGAAGGCCAGGGCATCGGCGGCCGTGTCGTGGGCGTTGAACGAATGGACCGGCGCCGACGTCGTGGCCGCGTCCCACAGCGAAATGCTGCCGTCGGCATACGAGGCGGCAAAACGATCGGCGCCGCCGATGAAAGCCACGGCTGCGACAGCCAGATCGACCTTCTTGAAGGCGCCGAGCTTTTCGGCCCGATCTATGTCCCACAGCACGACAGTGCCGTTGCCGTGCGCCGTGAGCGCCCGCACGCCCTCGACGGCAATCGCGGTCGCTGCGCCGTCGTCCAACTCAATCGTGCGAGCGAGGCTTGAGGACGCTGAATTCCAGATTTTCAGCGTCTGGTCCGCGCCTGCCGTGACGAGTGTACTGCCGTCCGCGGTGTAGGCGACGGCGGTGACTTTGCTGGCATGGCCTTGCAGTTGTCCGACAGGAAGCACCGGCGCGGATCGGGTGTCGCTGATCGAGCCCGTGATCGTGGTGCTGGATGTGTCGCCGCTGCCGCGGTTTTCGAGCCTCGGCAGTCTGTCCTGCAAGGCAACGGCGCCGCTCGCAACGCCGACACCAACGAGCAGTTTGAACGCTAAGGGCGCCCATCCGCGCCGTACCGATTTAATGCGTTTGGGTTGCGGAGTGCGCTTGCCGGCGGCCGGCGTGGCAATGACCGCAGGACCGGCCGGCAGCGCGATTGCTTTCGATGCGGCCGGTTTTCGCTGCAGAATGCGCGGCAGGCGTGGCGGCAACTCACCGGTCGACAGTTTGGCTGTGCCAACGGGGCCATCGGCGCGCTTTTCCGGCTGAGGAGCGGACGCCTTGGCAGCACTCGCCTTGGCCGCGCTGTCCGCTTTGACATCGGCTTTGGCGCGGGCTGCCGGTGCATGTTTGCCGGCTGTCTGTTTCTTCAAGCTATCGACAAACGCGAGAATTCGACCCGGTGCGCCGGGCATATCGGGCGGCGGCAAGACCGTCGCTGCTTTTTCTGGCGGCGCCGGATCGGGCGGTTCGTGCGGCTTCGGCGCGTTCTTGCCAACCGTGCGTTGCAGCCACGACGGCTGCTTGGCATCAGGCGCTAACAGATCGCCGCGCCAGGCGGCAATCGATTGCGGGCGGGCTTCAACCGGCATGTTGAGCGCCTTGTCGATGGCGCGCAGAAAACCCTGCCGGTAGCCGCCGACCGCCGCTTCGAGTGCCGGAACGAGATCGTCCTTCACCATTCGCGATGGCGCATCGGCTGGCCGCTTGCCGGTGACGACGTGATAGAGCGTGGCGGCGAGCGCGTAGATGTCGGTCCAGGGGCCCTGCTGGCGGCTCGTCTCGGCGTACTGCTCGTAAGGGCTATAGCCGGGCTTGACGAGCGCTGAAACCGTTTTCGAATGGCTGGCGATCTCGCGCCGGGCCGAGCCGAAATCGATCAGCACCGGCATACCGTCTTTGCGGATGATAATGTTGTCGGGCGCGATATCGCGATGCAGAAAGTCGGCCACGTGGATCGCTTCGAGCGCATCGAGCAGCGGCTTGATGATCTGATCGAGTTCCTTCTGGCGCGGCGAGCGGCCGAGCGTTTTAAGCCACGACTTGAGACTTTGTCCTTCCTCGAAGTGCAACACCATGTAGCCGGTGTTGTTGGCGCGGAAGTAGCGGTAGACCTGAACGATGTTGGGATGGCGGAAGCGGGCGAGCGTCTGCGCTTCCTCGATGAACCGGTCGAGACCCCAGGCATAGTCGCCGGAACAATTTTCCGATCGCGGCGTCGCCACAAATTCAGAGCCACGGGCGGCGAAGTCGGTCGGGAAATATTCTTTGATCGTCACTTGCCGATGGAGCGCCAATTCTTCGGCGAGATAGGTGATGCCGAAACCGCCAGCGCCGAGCACCCGGTCGATGCGATAGTCGCCGACCAGTTCGGTTCCGCTTTGAAGGGCTGTCAAATTCGCCATAGACCCCGGTGCCGCTGGCGCAAAGCCACACGTCCTGCGTGCATCCGATGCGACTCGGATCCACGCTTGGCGAAGCAGTTAGTGCAGGAATGTGGCATTGCCGCAGCCGGTCATCGCGGCACCACGATTTCTACTCACTGTCGCCATTGAGCCATGTTGCTGCCGCAGACGCAGCACACACATTGGCCTGAACGCCGCGACCATGTGGACCGGCGCGTGGCAGTAACGGCGATCAAATCACAGCGCAAATCATGACTGTGGGCCGCGGTTGTAAATTGTGTGGGTCGAACGCGATAGGCTCATCGCTGCACTATTGATTGAGCCGTTTTTTGAGAGGAGAGCACACGATGTCGGCGAGTAGCATTCCGGCCCCAGCGGGCCGCGGTGGATTTTTGGGCTCGTTGAAGGATGCACTGGCCGCGGCGAGCCGCGACGACACCGGCCAAGTAATCGCTGCTGTCAAAGCGGCCATGTCTCCGCCGCCAGTCCCCGCGACGAGCGCAGTTGCGGCACTTGCGAGTGGTGAACCGGCTAGTGAGAAAGCGGCTGGCGAGACGCCGAGCCCCAATCCGAATTCGAGCCCAAGTGCTGCCGACGCCGCGCGCGACGTGCGCGGAACCTCGCAGCCGCTGGTGCCACGTCACGTCGAAATCGAAGACCTGCCGACGACCCGGGTCGTGCGTGGCAAGTCCAAGGTTGAGGCCAACGAAACGCCGCCCCGGACGACGCTGGTGCGCGGAAAAATGACGCCACAGCGCGGCGCTTTTGAGCAGGATCCGGTGGTCGGCTGGCTGGTGGTCGTCGGCGGGCCGGGGATCGGCCAGTTCCGTCCGGTCTACGAAGGCAACAACACGGTCGGCCGCAGCGAGGACAACCGGGTCGCCATCGATTTCGGCGACGACGCAATTTCGGCCGACGAACAAGCGTTTATCCGCTACGATAGTTCCGACCGCTCGTTCCTGTTCGTACCTAATCTCGCGAAAACCAATGTTGTTTCGGTCAACGACAAGCGGCCAACCGGTGCGGTCGAACTCGCCCAGATGGACGTGATAACCATGGGGCGCACGCAACTCGTGTTCGTACCGTTCTGTGGTCCGGAGTTTGACTGGTCCGCTCTGACTGACAAATAACAACGAATGGCGTCGTTTGAACACGCAAGCCGCTCGACCAAGGGCGCGCGCAATTATCAGGAAGACACGGCCATGCTCTGGCCGGGTGATGACTCGTTTGTCAAAGTGGTGGCCAAACCGGCCAACGGCGATTTGGTCGCCATCCTTGCCGACGGGATGGGCGGTCATGCCGGCGGAGCGCTCGCGAGCCGCGAGGTGTGCGAGAGCTTAGTGACGGCGTATGCCGGCGCTGAAGGCGACAAGCGAGACCGGCTGATTGCGGCTCTGGCGGCGGCCAACGATGCGATTGCCACCAAAGTTGATCAAAACCCGATGCTGGCGGGCATGGGCTCGACGCTGGTCGGTGTTGTCTTTTCCAACGAAGGCGTCGAATGGGTCAGCGTCGGCGACAGTCCGTTGATGCTCTACCGGCGAGGCGAGATCGCGCTCCTCAATGAAGACCATTCACTGGCGCCGGAGCTCGACCGGATGGCGGAGGCCGGGAGCATTACCGCTGAAGATGCGCGCCGCGATCCGCGCCGGCACATGCTGCGATCGGCGGTGACGGGCGATGAAATCGATCTGGTCGATATTTCGCGCCGGCCGTTAGCCGTCGAGCCGGGCGACTACGTGATCTTGGCGAGCGATGGCTTGCAGACGCTGGACTCGAGTGAAGTCGAGCGGATCGTATCGGCTTACGCCAACGACGGAGCGCAGGCGGTCGCCAATGCTTTGATCCGGGCTGTTGAAGCGGTGCGCGATCCGCATCAGGACAATGCCACCGTTGTCGCTGTTCGGGCCATGGCGCAGGCCGCCACGTAAACCAGTGCATCGTTCGGCCGCCCAAGCGCTGGACCGCGCCTTGGAGATGAACGGGCGGGCATCGCCCTCTGACGCCGCCGCCCGCACGGTCAAAAGAGGCCACCAAACCCCAGATTTAGGCCGTTCTGACCGAAAGCCGCGGCCACTTCCGGTTGACCGGTTCCAGCGGTGCCGGTATAGCCACGCCAAAGCGCGCTGGGTCAGTCCCCCGGCGCATCCTGCTTTTCCGAATTTGCCAAGATCTAGAGGCCCCGGGATCGTTACCGGCCAGCCCGATCGTAGTCTCGAGAGGAACGACCCTATGGCCAATACGTCGTCGGCTAAGAAAGCCGCGCGCCAGATGATCCGCCGCACCGAAAAGAACAAGGCCCGCAAGACTCGTTTGAAGTCAGAAGTCCGGACTGTCGAAGAAGCGATTTCGTCTGGCAACAAGCCGGCGGCTTTGGCGGCTTTGAAGGTGGCCGAGCCAGTTCTTGTGCGCACCGCTCAGAAGGGCATCATTCACAAGAAGACAGCGAGCCGTAAGGTGTCGCGCCTCAGCGCCCGCGTGAAGGCAATGGCGGGCTGACAGCCTTTCTGCTCGAAAACTGCAAAACAGTTTGCAAGGCCGGGATCAGATCCCGGCCTTTTTTGCGAGTCGCAGGTGGATAAAAGGGGCAAGGCCGGTAATTGTGTGGACAAAGGTGTGGACAGCCCGTCCGTGAATCCGTTCGTCATTGTGTCATGTTCGCCACATGAAAGGCTCAGCGGGCGAATTTTTAAGCGAGTTTTGAACAGGGCTAACTCACGGATTCGCACAGGTTTGAGGTCAGCCGATCCGGCTTTGTTCTGTTCGCGTCATGTGTCTGCCGACGGGAAAAAACGCATTCGGTGCTGCGGATTTTTTAGACGCACAAAGATTAATTATTGAGCGCTGCGAAAAGTCCGTTGAGTCAATGTTTTGACACCCTCTACGTGAGTCTTTCAATGAACGAGGGAGCGTTGGAAAACACACTGAATCCGGGCCTTTCTTGCAGCCTGCCGGACGCGCCGGTTGGCTTGCACGCGCTGTAGTTAATCGATAGTTTGCCAGTTGTGAGCCCGCTCCCGGCGGGCGCGTAACGACAATCTGCAAGTCGGCGCTAGTCGACGGCAAGAAATGTCGGAGTGTATGTCGGCGTTCTCGGTTCAATTCGGGCAATCGATCGCTGTTGGCCGGGGATAACCCTGTCCGATTGCGAGGGCGGCTTCGGAGTATCTCGTCGAGGCCGGGTGTACGTGGCGTCTCAGTCGATTTCTGTGGACGGGGCGTGCGGCCTCGAAGGGTGAGGACCCTGACATTTTTCGGTGTTCAGTAGCGTGAGGGAGAGTGGCAACGGGAAACACTGCGGGGGTTGACGATGTACCGGCCGGCGAGGCCTGGGCCCATCTCAACAACGACGAAACGAGCATTCTGATCGATGTGAGGACGCGGGCAGAGTGGACGTTCGTTGGAGTTCCTGATTTGTCGTCCATTGGCAAACGGGTCGTAACGCTCGAGTGGCAGACGTTTGAGAACCCGGGGGTCAATCCCGCGTTCACCGACCGTCTCAGAGGACTACTCGAAACGAACGGCGCGTCGGAGAGCACCGAGTTGTTCTTCATCTGCCGATCGGGGGCACGCAGCCGTCAGGCTGCAGAAGCGATGGCTGCTGCGGGATACCCGCGCTGCCATAACGTGGAAGATGGTTTCGAGGGCCCTCTCGATGCCGATCACCACAGGGGTCACGTCGCAGGCTGGAAGGCCGCGGGGTTGCCCTGGGCGCAAGGGTAGCGCTCGATTTTATTCGACAGCGGAAATGATGCGGCTGTTCGCAGAGGCGAACGGCGACGGCCGGGTTGTGTCCGCTGGTATCGAGGGTCTCAGTAGCAACGTGCGGGGTGCACATGCAGACGTCTCAGGTTTCCATTCTATCCAATGACGTGCCGGCGCTAGCGGGGGCGGGTAACGGCAAGGGCGGATCATCCAACAGCGGCGGCGCCGGTGGTGCGGACGAGCCGAAGGGCAAGAAAGTCCACGCCGCGCTCAAGGCGCGGCTTGGCGACGACATCTATTCGAGCTGGTTCAAGTCGCTGGAATTCGATGCCTTCGATGGCAAGACAGTGACGGCTTCGGTGCCGGTGAAGTTCCTGTGCAATTGGATCCAGTCGCATTACATCGACGACCTCCTGGCCTGTAGCCGCCTCGAGTTTGCCGGTGCAGAGCGGGTCGACGTGACTTTGCGCCAGCCGGGCAACGCCGCACAGCGTCAACCGGCTCAGAGCTTGAACGCCAAGGGCGCGGACGGGCCGGGCAATCATCGCGAGTTGGCGTCCGGCGCTGAAAATGTCCAGCGTCCTGCTGGATTGCGTCCGGTTTCGGCTGGATATGCCGCGCCGCGCACGTCGGCAGCGGGTCTCGAAGGCTCGCCGCTCGATCCCCACCATACGTTTGAAACGTTTGTCGTCGGCAGCTCGAACCGGTTGGCGCATGCCGCCGCCGTGCAGGCTGCCGAAACGGTCATGAGTGGCGGATCGGGCATCAACCCGCTCTATTTCCACTCGGCCGTCGGCCTTGGCAAAACGCATCTTCTGCAGGCGATTGCCGCCGAAGTGAAGAAGCGCGCGCCGAATGCCCAGGTGCTCTATCTGACGGCCGAGCGGTTCCGCTATCAGTTCGTCGAAGCGCTGAGAAGCTCCGATCCGCTGGCCTTCAAGGAACGTTTTCGTTCAATCCATATGTTGCTAATCGACGACCTCGAATTCATGCAAGGCGAGAAGACCGAGCAGGAATTCGATCACATCATCAACGCGCTGCTCGATGGCGGCCGTCAGGTGGTGGTGGCGTCGGCGCGTCCGCCGGCCCATATCGAACGGCTCAACGAACGGATGCGTTCGCGTCTGCAGCGCGGGCTCGTGACCGAAATCGGCGCACTCGACGAAGAGCTGCGCATGAAGGTTCTCGAGCGGCGGATCGCCGAGAAGCGAGTCACCGACGCGAACTTTGAACTGTCGCGCGAGATCATGGAGCTGCTCGTCAGCCGCCTGACCGAAAACGGCCGCGAACTCGAAGGCGCGGTCAACCGTCTGCACCTCACATGGCAGCATGTGCGCGGACCGCTGTCGATTGACATCGCCGAGGCGGTTATCCGCGATCTCGTCCAGTCGGGCGGCGATCAGCGGCGGATCAAGATCGAGGATATCCTCCGGATCGTCTCACGCCACTTTGGCGTGTCGAAAGGCGATCTCCTCTCGCAGCGCCGGCATCGTTCTGTCGTGTGGCCGCGTCAGGTCGGGATGTATCTGGCTAAGCAGTTGACGGCGCGATCACTTCCCGAGATCGGGCGGCGCTTCGGCAACCGTGACCACACCACAGTTTTACATGCTATCCGGAAGATCGAAGGCGAGCTGACGGGCAACCAACGGCTGCGCGACGAGATCGAAGATCTGAAGAAAATGCTGAACCACTAACGGGTTTTGGCATCGATCGGGTTTGGCCGGAGCGGGGGCGCCGGTCAAGACAACGCTCGCGGGGAGCGTGCGGGGACGGCGGGTGACCGCCGTCCCCGTTTTCCGCGTCACATCAACCCGGTAGGCCACGCACCCGGAAGGGATGCTTGAAAACACCGGTCATATCGGCTCAAGTTGCACACCTTACGCGAATCTCCTCATTAACGGGGGACCGGATCGTCTGCCGGTGGCGGTGGACGCTGCGGGGCTCGCGCTGGGGCCACGTATCAACGCTTTAACTCCATAGAGAACGGACGCCGAGGCACGACATGCGGCTGGTGATCGAAAAAGAAGAACTTCTGCGCGCGCTGGGTCACGTCACCAGCGTTGTCGAACGGCGAACCACAATCCCGATCCTGTCCAACGTGCTGCTCAAGGCTTCGGCCAATGGGCTCGAATTCAAGGCGACCGACCTTGAACGCGAGGTCGTTGAAGAAGCCAAAGCCAATGTCTCGCAGCCGGGCGCCGTGACCGTGCCGGCCCACATGCTGCACGATATCGTGCGCAAGCTACCCGAAGGCAGCCAGGTCGATATCCGCCGCGACGCTGAGAAAGAGCGGTTGACGCTGACCGCCGGTCAGGCACGCTTTGCACTGCAGACGTTGAGCCCGGAAGACTTTCCCGACATTGCCGCCGGCGATCTCGGCCACACATTCGAAGTTCCGGCTGCCGAGTTAAAGCGGCTGATCGACAAGACGCGGTTCGCGATCTCAACGGAAGAAACCCGCTATTATCTGAACGGCATCTTCCTGCACACGGCCGAGACCGGCAAGAAGCAAACGCTGCGCGCGGTGGCGACTGACGGGCATCGTCTGGCTCAGGCCGAGCTACCTCGCCCCAAAGGCGCGGAGGGCATGCCGAGCGTCATAATTCCGAGGAAGACCATTCACGAGCTGCAGCGGCTGCTGGAAGCGAGCGGCGATCCGGTGCGCATTTCGGTCAGCCCGGCCAAGGTGCGCTTTGAAATCGGCTCGGTGACGCTGACGTCGAAGCTGATCGACGGCACGTTCCCCGATTATGGCCGCGTCATCCCGCAGGGCAACGACAAGGAACTGCGGGTCACCAACGCTGAATTCACGAGCGCTGTCGATCGTGTGTCGACGATTGCCAGCGAGCGCAGCCGGGCGGTCAAACTCAATATCTCCAAGAACAAGCTGACCCTGTCAGTCAGCAACCCCGAAGGCGGCAGTGCGACCGAAGAAATCACGGTCAACTATGGCGCAGCGCCGCTCGAAATCGGCTTTAATGCGCGTTATTTGCTGGATATCGCCGGCCAGCTCGAAAGCGAAGAGGCCCGCTTCATGCTGGCCGATGCCGGCTCGCCGACCATGATCCGCGACAGCGACGACGACGGCGCGCTGTACGTGCTGATGCCGATGCGGGTGTGAGGCTGCTGATCGTTCGGTACGTCTTGATCGGGCAGGTCTATCATGGCTGACGCTGTGCCCCGGCTCTGGGTCGAGCGCCTCGGCCTAGCCAATTTCCGCAACTACGAAACGGCCGCGCTTGCCCTTGGCCCGGAACCCGTCGTGCTGCTTGGCGCCAACGGCTCGGGTAAAACCAATCTCCTCGAAGCCGTGTCGTTCTTGTCGCCGGGCCAGGGTCTGCGACGCGTTTCGTACGGCGACGTCGGCCGGGCGAGCGGCGATGGCTCCTGGGCCGTGTCGGCCAAAGTTTATACCCATATCGGTCCAGTCGAAATTGGAACCGGGCTCGGGCCGGCGAGCGACAGCGAACAGTCGGGCCGTCAAGTGCGGATCGACGGCGCGTCGAAATCAGGCTCCGGCGTGCTTGCCGATTATGTCGAAATGGTTTGGCTGACGCCGGCCATGGACGGATTGTTCACCGGCTCGGGCTCGGACCGGCGACGATTTCTCGACCGCCTCGTGTTGTGCTTCGATGCCGCCCACGCCACCCGCGCCAATCGCTTCGAACGCGCCATGCAGCAGCGCAACCGCCTGCTGGCCGATGGCGTGCGCGAACAAAGCCGCTTCGAGGGGCTGGAAGTTTTGATGGCCGAAACCGGCGTCGCCATTGCCGCCGCCCGGGCCGATGCCGCCAAGGCGTTGAGCGAAGTCTCCCAACAGCGACGCGCGCGCGATGAGGGCTCACCGTTTCCATGGGCGCAGATTGCGCTTGAAGGCACGCTCGACCGCGAACTCGCCAATCAGGCGGCCGTCGATGTCGAGGACTTCTATGCCGATCTTCTGCGCGGCAACCGCGAGCGGGACCGCGCCGCCGGACGCACGCTCGAAGGGCCGCATCGCTCCGATCTGATTGTCGGCCATGGGCCGAAGGAAATGCCGGCCAAACTGTGCTCGACGGGAGAGCAAAAATCGCTGCTGCTTGGCCTCGTGCTGTCACACGCCGAACTTGCCGCCGAGCGTCAGGATGGCCGCGCGCCGATCCTGTTGCTGGATGAAGTCACCGCCCATCTCGATGAGCATCGCCGGGCGGCGCTGTTTGCCGAAATCCTAAGGATCGGCAGTCAGGCGTGGATGACCGGCACGGATCGGACAGCGTTTTCGGCACTTGAAGGCCGGGTGCGCATCCTCGACATTGAAGACGGCCGTATCATATCGGACTAGCTGTGCTGGTCCCGATCTTGCTCGGTTCGTCATTCAGCCAAGCTATTTACAGTTAACATCGAGCCATGATCGCGTCGCCAACCGAACCCTTGAAGCGGATCCTACTGATTGTGCCATGGTTCGGGCCATGGCCGGAGTGGATGCCGTTTTTTCTGGCGTCATGCGCAGCCAACCCGAGCGTCAATTGGCTGATACCGACCGATCAGGCGC
>JANORU010000396.1:0-4410 GCA_031415475.1 Hyphomicrobium sp. | reverse complement strand
GAAGTTGGCGTCCTGGACGTGATGCGAACCGAAGACGGCCGTCGCGATCCGATTTTTTCAAAGCTCGCGGATACGTTTCTGGTCCTGCAGTGGCACGGCGCGGAAGTCGCCCATACGCCGCCGGGCGCCGTGATTCTTGCGCAGTCGCCGGCCTGCCCGATTCAAGCGTTCCGGTATGGGCAACGCGCTTACGGCATTCAGTTTCATATCGAGGCGGGTTCGGCGACGGTTGAGGATTGGGCGTCGGTCCCTGAATATGCAGCGGCTCTGGAAGCGCGCTTGGGTGCGGGCGCCGTCCAGCGGGTTCGCAAAGATGTTGCTGATAAAGCGGTCGGATTCCAGCAGGCCGCCCGCACAATCTACGACGGCATGCGATCGATCGTGCGGGCCCAAAGTTAGCGATCCAGAGTTAGCCGCCGATCGTTTTGGCTGCTGTCGGCATCAGAACGTCCGATTCCGCGCTCTGTGCAGGCGTTGCAGCATCAGCCGCCGAGCCTATTTCTCGCGCCAATACCTCCTCAAGCTTCGTTGTCAGGAATCGAAAACCCAGGGCGTGCAACTTGGCGGGCACGACGCGTTGCCCGCCGAGCAGCAGTTCGCGGCCGAGATCGCCAGCGCCCCACGCCAGTACGAACCGTGGCACTGCAAACATCGCCGGACGGCGTAAGGCGAGTGCCAGGGACTTTGTGAATTCGCTATTGCGCACTGGCATGGGTGTCGTTGCATTCAGCGCGCCATCGACGTCCCGATTGCCGATTGCGAATGCGATCACGCGGACCATGTCGTCGAGCCCGATCCAGCTCATCCACTGCTGCCCCGATCCAAGCCGGCCGCCGAGACCGAGATCGAACACCGGCAACAACCGGCTGAGCATGCCACCATCGCGGCCCAACACCAGGCCAATCCTGACGTTGACAACGCGCAAACCTAGCTGCTTGCCCACGGCCAACGCGGCCGCTTCTGTGAGTGCTGTCGAGCGCACGGCGAATTCGGTC
Source organism: Hyphomicrobium sp. (assembly GCA_031415475.1). GTDB lineage: Bacteria > Pseudomonadota > Alphaproteobacteria > Rhizobiales > Hyphomicrobiaceae > JAGVSR01. The sequence continues at coordinate 3,415 of JANORU010000396.1, read as the reverse complement.
GCGTTGGCGCCGCCCGCATCGGCTTCCGAGAGCAGCTCGTCATCGCGAACGCCGTAGCGCCCGATAGCGGAGGCTTTGATCAGCACCTCCGGCTTAGTTTCGAGCCGTACCATCATTCTCTCGATATCGCGCAGCATGCGGACGCGCGAGGCAATGACGTTGAAGCGGCGTTTGAAGGTCCATAGCCCGTCGGCGACAGGTTCACCTGCCAGATCGACAATAGCTTCGATCCGCGCGTCATTGCCGATCTGATCGAGCGATGTCACGATCCGAACCGGTGTCGCGAGCAGCGCAGTCTTCGACAGCGAGCGGGTGTGAACAGTGACGTCGTGGCCATTGGCGACGAGCGTTGCGACGAGCCTCGAGCCAATGAAGCCGGTTCCTCCCGTGACAAGGACCGACCGGCGGCCGTCAAGTAGTCCGGCGAGTGACATGGGCTTTGGCGATGCAAACGCCGCGGCGCGCAAACTGGTGGCCCGGTCGCGAAGCGCGAACAGCAGGACTCCGGCCGCCGCGAACGTCAGCACCCAAGTTGCAAACCCATAGTCGACAAACCGGAACCCGTTCGGCAACGCGGCCCAGGCGACCAGTTGCGGCCCAATCAGCGACAGGATCGCACCGTAGTTCAAGGCCAACAGGGTGTGCAGAACGCGCTCAGTAGCCGGCAGTTTGCGGCTCATATCCTCTTCGACGAAGTCGGCAAGCGTGATGGCAACTTCGCAGCCAAGTATGAGCAGCACCGCCCATGCCAACAAGCCGTGCGGCTCAATCCAGGCGAAGACAAGGAACAGCACGGCGTAGAACAGGTTTCGAGCAGCGTGCAATTGCAGCTCATGGCTGGCGGTCGCCCGCCACGCCAGGCGCTCGGTCAGTTCGTGGTGATAGAGGACATCAAACAGGCCCATCGCCATCTGCGCGCTGACCAGCGCCCACAGTAGCGGGGATAACACGACAGATGTTTCGGGCATCATACGCACTCCTTGAAATAGGCGAGTTGGTGCACCAGCCGTCCAAACAGCCGGTGTGTAAGTGTGAGTTCGAAGGCGAACTCGCTACCGAGGTCGCGGTGCACAATTTCCATCGTGCCGGGCGATAGGAGGTCGGGAAGCAGCACGCGATACCGGCCGACGGAGAGGAAGTAGTGAGCCGACCGGAAGACCAAGGCGCGGTCTTCGACCGTGACGCGCAAGGCCATACCGACGCCGGCGCCGACGTATTCCTCAAGTCCCGTCGGGCCCTGGAAACGCTTCATCGAATGCACGACCTGGGGAAAGCGTCCGGGCCGGGCGTAGGTGCGTGTCCAGTGTTGGCCATTGGCGTGGTGGTCGTCGATCACCGAGACGACGGCTGGTCCGCTTGTTCGTTCATCGGGCAGTGGGCTGCCGATCAGGCGGGCGAAGACGGCCAGGACTCGTCCGGCACGAGAGAGCGTCGTCTCGGCCACGCGGCCGCGATAGAGCACGGCGCTACCCAGTGCGATACATTTTGAGAATCGCTTTTGAACAGCGACTGGAAGCTCGGCCCACGCGGCGTCGCCGACAACGGCTTTGAAACGCAAATCGGGTGCTGGATCTTGTTCGCGAAAATCGAAAGCGAACTTGGCTTCCGCGGGTGCGTCGAACGCTGCAACCGGCCCCATGACACGGACCTTCTTGAGACACGTCAGCTCCTGGAGGAAGAGCCGCCTTTTCGTCGTCCGCCGGCAAAGCGCGCCAACGCACCACCCATTTTCATGAGCTTTGACAGCGTTGGCGCAGGCAGCCGGATGATTTCGTCGAACGCCTTATCGACGGTCTGCATGAACGACAGCATGTCGTCCAACCGCTTGCGGGTTTGCGCTGTGACGCGCGGGTCTTTGGCGGCATCGGCTGCGCAATTGCGCATCAGCGCCAATGTCGGATCGAGCTCGCGCGCCTTGCGGCCCACCGCGATCCTGCGGACCATTTCGAACATGTCGGCTTCCGCTTCGAAGAAGTCGCGCCGGTCGCCGAGCGTCTGCACGCGCCGGATCAGCGACCAGGTTTGCAGTTCTTTGAGCGAGTTCGACACATTGGAGCGGGCGATTCCGAGCCGCTCGGCAATGTCTTCCGCCGTCAACGGTTTCTCGGCGATGAACAGCAGGGCATGAACCTGCGCCACCGAGCGGTTGACGCCCCACATCTCGCCCATCTCACCCCAATGAACGACGAAGCGCTCCAGGGAGGGGGCGATGGGCTTCGTTTTGTCAGTTATTTCTGTCATGACAGAAATATATGAAATAGAAGAATGAGTGTCAAGCCGGTGAGTCGATTCCTGTCATCACTGGATGAGATGTCGCGGCTGGCGACGATTGACGCCTCGGGATGGATCACCGGGCAGTGAAAAATATACCTTGGCCAATTGCGAAACCCGCCAATCCTGCCGGCGTAAGACCGGCATCACGACGGTTCACAAGGCGGTACTCCGAGCCAATGGCCGGCCCGCCAACCTCGCGATTTGATGTTCCATCGTTCAACAACCCAACGTCAGGGAGTGACCACGCATGTCTAAACTTCTGAAAACCATCGTCGCCGTCGCGGCGCTTGCCATCGCTGTACCCGCCTTCGCCAAGAACACCGTGATGGTTGGTGGAGAAGAGATGTTTCCGAGCAAAACGATCGTCGAGAATGCTGTGAACTCTGCCGATCACACGACTCTGGTAACTGCGGTGAAGGCTGCCGGCCTCGTCGATACCCTGCAGAGCAAGGGGCCGTTTACGGTGTTCGCTCCGGTCAACGGCGCCTTCGCGCAGCTTCCATCCGGCACGGTCGAGACTCTTCTGAAGCCCGAGAACAAGGATCAGCTGACCGGCGTGCTGACGTATCACGTCGTGGCTGGTCGCATCACCGCGAGCGATATCAAGAAGTGGATCAAGAAGGGTCACGGCACTGCCGAACTGAAAACGGTTGCCGGCGGCAAGCTGTTGGCGTCCATGAACGGTCCGAACAACATCATCCTCAAGGATGGCAACGGCGGCGTCTCCAACATCACCATTTACGACGTGATGCAGTCGAACGGCGTGATCCACTCCATCGACAAGGTTCTGCTGCCGAAGAGCTAAAGCCGTATCGCCGGCAGCGCTCTCAGCGGGGTCTGCCGGACCGGTGGGGTGAAACGAGCAAGACCGGGCTGATCCAGAGCCTAGTCTGATCCGTTGAAGGTCTGCGGCAAGGGACCTCCAACCCCTGTCGGCGTTCGTCTCGAAAGCCCGGCGAGTGTCCCCTCGCCGGGTTTTTTTGTCCGGCGGTTCTCGAGGCTAGTGCCTGTTTGTTCTTGATTGAATCGGAAGGGATTCCCAAGGGGCCGCGAATATGATTCACCGTGGGGGCTGGAGCGGAGGCCAGCCTGCATGGTTCGACCTTACTCACTCGATCTGCGCGAGCGTGTCGTTTCAGCC
>JANORU010000395.1:0-2018 GCA_031415475.1 Hyphomicrobium sp. | reverse complement strand
CAGAGCCGGTTGGTTTAGACTTTGCGTGAACGGCTTAACGCGCTCACCTTCGGACATCCGCGAGGCTGCCGGACGGGACAGCCCCGAATGTCGCCCGGAAGACTCGCGAGAAGTGCGCCTGGTCGGCAAACCCTGCGCCGTGTGCCGCAGTCGTCAATGTGCCGCCAGCGATGATCTCGGTGATTGCCATCCGCAAGCGGCACCATGATCGGTATTTGCGGAACGGAACACCGACGTTCTCGGAGAAAAGATGCTGGAATCGCGATAGCGAAATGCCGGAACCCGCCGCGAGGCTTGTTGCGGTTCCCAAGTCACGACCTGAGCGAAGTGTGGTGGCCGCGCGCATGATGCGTGAATCGAGGCCATCCGCTCTGCCGTGACGGCAGCCGAAAACTATCAGATCATCGACAGCCTCATGTGCCCATCGCGCACTTGTTGGATTTTCGAACACCGCACGCAGAACGCGCACCTCGCGGCAGCGGCCGAGGAGCGCGCCGCCTTCCTCACATGTATCACTGAGGAGAGACTTCAAGACTGTTCGACTGTCGAAGCGAGGCTCTAGATACAGCACGACGACAGGCTTGCCGCCGACATCGAGCTCGTAGGAAATGCCCGCAGGCACCATTGCTGCATCGACGCTTCGGCGCTTTCCATGCCCGACGCGTATTGCAAACCGCTCATGCAGACCCGTCACCAGAACCGGCACACTGTGCCTGTGCGGAGCATTGAATTGTAGTGGGCCAGCAAACAGCGACGCAGTTTCTCCGATGTGCCACAGTGGCAGCAGATCCGGCAACGAGGCAGCACGTTTGTTCAAGCGCGTCTCCCGCGACATCCGATAGCGTCGTCCAAAGGCACCACCTTTGAGGCGACACAGATGACATCGAAATCGATATCGATCAATAGACGAACGGTGATCAAGGCAGCAGGCGGCGTGGCCGCTCTGCCGTTGGCTATGGCGGAGCGAATTATTCCTGCGCGCGCGGCAGCGGCGTTGTCCGGTGGGCGTCAGCCGCGCTCTTGGCGCTATAAATTCGGGGCGTTCGAAATCACGGTCGTGTCGGACTCCGAAGCTTTCATCGATGGACCTTTTCCCATCATCGGCAAAAACGCCGATGAAGCGGACGTTCGCGCCTTGATGCGGACAAGTCTTTTACCGGAGACGCGCTATCAGCCGGGTTTTTCGCCAACCATTATCAATACCGGGAAGGAGGTCGTGCTGTTCGACACCGGCAACGGCTCGAACGGCTTTGTTTCGCGCCCGGCGGGCGGATGGCTTGCGGCAGAACTCGAACCTGCGGGCTTCAAGCGCGAGGACATCGACATCGTCGTGCTCTCACATGGACATCCCGATCATGTTGGCGGCTTAATTGAGAATGGCCAGCCGCTGTTTCCGAAAGCGCGTTATATCATCGGGGCCGTCGAGTACGACTACTGGGCGCCGGAGGGGAAACATTCCGGCGAACTCGAAAAGCTCGCCGCCGTGTTTCGCGCCAACACGGCGGCTATCGCCGATCGCTTTCAGATGATCAAGCCCGGAGAGGACGTCGTCAACGGCATTCAAGCCATCGAAGCTTACGGTCACACTCCGGGCCACTTGGCTTTTGTCATTGCGAGCGGCGGCAAAGAAATTTTATTTTGGGGCGACTGCGCCCATCACCACGTTGCGTCGCTTGCTCGCCCCGACTGGCACTGCGTCTTTGACATCGACAAAGAGATCGCGGCCAAGACGCGATCCCGCATCTACGATTTTGCGGCGACCAAGCGGATGCCGGTGATCGGCTATCACATGCCTTTTCCATCTATAGGCTATGTCGAGCCGCGCGAAGGATCGGGCTACCGTTGGATCGCGCATAGTTTCCAACTCAACGAGTGGGGATGACCCGCCGCCACTCCGGCGGGACAGCGTGCCTCAGCCGAAATGGCGACGCTGTCGCTGGCCGAGGGCAACCGGATTGCCGAGATCTACGGCGACGGCGAAATCTCTGAGCGCCACCGCCATCGCTATGAGGTCAATA
>JANORU010000394.1:0-4506 GCA_031415475.1 Hyphomicrobium sp. | reverse complement strand
CGGCGCGCTAAAACAACTAGCAAGCAGTAGACCCGCTGCTACGCCTGCTGCTCCCGCACCACTCCACAAAAAAGCTAGTTTTCGCTTTTGCATAGGTTGTTTCTTTACCGCTGCTCGATCGCCACATAATCCCTTGTCTCCGCGCCCAAATAGACTTGGCGCGGGCGGGAAATACGTTGTTCCTTGTCGTTGACCAGTTCCACCCATTGCGCCAGCCAACCGGGTGAGCGCCCCAACGCAAAGAGCACCGTGAACATATCGGGCGGGAAACCCATCGCTTTGTAGATGATGCCGCTGTAGAAATCGACATTCGGGTAAAGTTTGCGCTCGACAAAATATTCGTCGCTCAACGCGATCTCTTCGAGCTTGACGGCGATGTCGATCAACGGGCTGCTGCCAGTAACGTTGAAGACATCGTAGGCGATCTTCTTGATGATTTTGGCGCGCGGGTCATAATTTTTATAGACCCGGTGACCAAAACCCATCAAACGATATTCGCCCTTTTTGGCCCGTTCGACAAAGTCGGGCACATTTTTCACATCACCGATCTGCGCCAATTGTTCGAGCACGGCTTCGTTGGCACCGCCGTGACGCGGTCCAAAGAGCGCCGCAGTTGCGCCCGCCATTGAGCTATACGGGTCGGTACCAGCCGAGCCGATGCTGCGCATGACCGATGTCGAGGCATTTTGTTCGTGGTCGGCGTGCAGAATGAAAATGCGATCGAGCGCGCGGGCGACGATCGGATTGACAATGTAGGGCTCGCACGGAATTGCAAAGCACATCTGCAGGAAGTTCGATGTGTAGTCGAGATCGTTGCGCGGATAGATGAACGGCTGGCCGATGGAATACTTGTAGGCCATCGAGGCGATGGTCGGCATCTTGGCGATCATGCGGTTGGTCGCAATCACGCGATGCTCGGGATTATTGATGTCGGTCGAGTCGTGATAGAAGGCCGAGAGCGCGCCGACGACAGCAACCATGATCGCCATCGGATGTGCGTCACGGCGGAAGCCGGTGAAGAACCGCGTCATCTGCTCGTGGACCATGGTGTGATGCGAGATGGTCTTGCGGAAATCGCGGAACTGTTCGTTGGTTGGCAATTCGCCGTAGAGCAGGAGAAAACAGCTCGCCAGGAAGTTCGAATTCTCGGCCAGCTGTTCGATCGGATAGCCGCGGTAGAGCAGTTCACCCTTGTCGCCATCGATATACGTGATGCTCGATGCGCAATTGGCCGTCGACGTGAAACCCGGGTCATAGGAGAAGCAGCCGGTGTCGCGATGGACCCGGCTGATGTCCAAGACTGTCGGGCCAATCGTCCCCTCGCGAACCGGGAGTTCGGCCGTCAATCCCTTATACGTCAGGCTCGCCTCGGCCGCGGTCGTGGGCGCCTTGGGCGCTTTGTCCCGTACATTCATGGCGATCACGCCTCCAAAAGGCCGGTCCCCCCGGCTGCAGTGCGCGCGGGCGACGGCTGTATGTTGCATTGCGGTAGACTATACGCCATGGCGGGCCGAAGTGCCAACGCCACCGAAAGTCGGAACCTAACTTTTGATCATATCGGTAAGCCGCGCCAGGGCTTCGTCGCGGCCAATCACGGCCATGACGTCGAAAACCGGCGGTGAAACCGATCGCCCGGTCAGCGCCGCTCTCAAGGGCTGTGCAACCTTGCCAAGTTTGGCGCCCGTCTCCTCGACATACGTTCTGACGATCGTCTCAAGGTCGCTGGCCTCCCAGCCGGCGCTGGCCGTGAAGCGCGGGACGAGGGCGGCGATGTGCGCGCGGCCCTCGTCGTCGATCAGCTTTTGGGCCTTGTCATCGAGGGTGAGCGGCCGGTTGGCGACGATGTACAGCGCGCCTGCCACCAACTCAGCGAGGGTCTTGGCGCGCTCCTTGAGCGACGGCATGGCGCGGGCGAGACTGTCCCAGCCCTTGGCCTCGAACAGGCCGGCCAGTGCCGCACCGGACTCAACGCCCGGCAATTGTGCCGCGACGTCACGCGCGAGTGCTATGTCGGCGCGCGGTGGTGCCTTCGGGTCGGCGGGGATTTGCTTGAGCGCTGCAAAGTCGAGATGCGGCAGCATGGTCTTGATCCGCTCGACCAGTTCGTCATCCGGCGTGTGGCGAATGTAGTGACCGTTCAAGTCATCGAGCTTCTTGAAGTCGAAGCGCGACGCGCTCTTGTTGATATCGTGGATATCAAACCATTCGATCAGCTTATCGGGCGGGATGATTTCATCATCGCCATGGCTCCAGCCGAGGCGAGCCAGATAGTTGCGCAGCGCCGCCGGCACGTAGCCCATCGAGCGGTACTCTTCGATGCCCTGCGCGCCGTGACGCTTGGAGAGTTTAGCGCCGTCGGCCCCGTGGATCAGCGGAACGTGTCCCCAGACCGGAACGGTCCAGCCCATGCCGTTGTAGATCTGAGTCTGACGGGCGGCGTTGGTCAAATGATCGACGCCGCGCACGACGTGGGTGATGCCCATGTCGTGGTCATCGACGACGACGGCGAGATTGTAGGTCGGATTGCCGTCGCTGCGCAGAATGATGAGGTCGTCGAGGTCTTTGTTGGCGAAGGTGACAACACCCTGCACGCTATCATCAACCACCGTCTCGCCCTCACGCGGCGCCTTGAGGCGGATGGTGAACGGCTGATCGTTCGGGGCCGTCGCGGGATCGGCGTCGCGCCATGGCGAGCGGATGATGAGCGGCCGCTTTTCGGCTTCGGCCGATTTGCGCATGGCATCAAGGTCGGCGGCCGTCAGATAGCAGCGATAGGCATTGCCCGACGCGAGCAATGCGTGGGCCACCTCGCGGTGGCGATCGGCGCGGGCGAACTGCGAGACGGGTTCGCCGTCCCAGTCCAGTTCGAGCCAGGTGAGACCGTCGAGAATGGCGGCCACGGCAGCCGGATTGTTGCGTTCGCGGTCGGTGTCTTCGATGCGCAGCAGGAAGCGCCCGCCGCGCGATTTGGCGTACAACCAGTTGAACAGGGCGGTGCGCGCGCCGCCGATGTGCAGGTAGCCGGTCGGCGAAGGTGCGAAGCGAACGACGGGTTTGCCGTTCTCATTCGTTGAGGACATGAGGGAGCGTCAATCTGATGAAATTTCAGGATGTGGCCCTCGCATAGCACACGTTGCCAGCGCCGGTAAGGGTGGGCCTGACGAGCATGCTGACGGGGGCAGGAGGCCAGCAATTTCTGGAATTTGACGGGGCGGTGCGTCCAGCGCCGGCGGCCGGCGCGCCAGTACTTCTGGCACTCATGGCGCGCGGTTTATCGGCCGCCGCCAGCGATTTTGCGGAGGAGCGGGCGCGTTGGGCCTTGTGGGCGCCAGTCGCCTTCGGAGCCGGGATCTGGGTCTACTTCTCAATGCCGGTCGAACCGGCGGTGGCCGCAGCGCTGCTGCCGTTGATCTTCGCGGCTGTGTTGAGAAAACTTGGCGGACGGGGGCTTGTTGGCTCGGCTCTGACCGGCATCATGGTGCTTGCCGGCGCCGGATTTGCTGCCGGGAAACTGCGCACATATTCCGTTGCCGGGCCGGTGTTGGAAAAAACGCTTCGAGCGGCAGTCGTTGAAGGAACGATCGAGCGGGTCGAACCGCGCACACCCGATGGTCAGCGGTTGACGTTGCGGGTGCACGCGCTCAGCGACGTCGAGAAAGATAAGTGGCCGCGTCGGGTCAGAGTCCGCACGCGAACGACCAATGGCGATTTGAAGCCCGGCGTTGTGGTTCGCATCAAGGCGCATTTGGCGCCGCCGTCGCCTCCGGCCATGCCCGGCGACTACGACTTTGCCCGTCAAGCCTGGTTCGAGGGACTCGGCGGGGTTGGCTATGCTTATGCCAAGCCGGAGGTGATTGGCGTCACGACGGCGTCGACCTATGCCGAGACGTGGCGGCAAGCGATTGAAACGCTGCGCCAGGACATCGCCGCCCGGGTCAAAGCGGCGTTGCCGGGCGAGCCCGGCGCGATCGCCACCGCACTGATCACCGGCGACCGGGGCGGCATCTCCGATCAAACGACCGCCGCCTATCGCGATTCCGGCCTGATCCACATCATGTCGATCTCGGGCTTGCACATGGCGATCATGGCGGGTGCCGTGTTCGCGACCCTGCGACTTCTGATGGCGCTCGTGCCGGTGCTCGTCTTTCACGCGCCATCGAAGAAAATTGCCGCGGTGTTCGGCATTGCGGCGGCGCTCGGCTATCTGGCGATTTCCGGCGCGGCGGCGGCGACCGAGCGGTCGGCGATCATGATCGTCATCATGTTTATTGCAGTCCTCCTCGGACGGCCCGCGATTGCCTTGCGCAACGTCGCTTTGTCGGCAGTGATCATCCTAGCCAACAATCCAGAAAGCCTGTTGGATGTTGGCTTTCAGATGTCGTTTGCCGCTGTCACGGCGCTGGTCGCGGCCTATGAGGCCGTCAACGCGCGCGAACGCGAGAAGCCCGCGCGGCGCGCGATCCACGCGACGACTCTCCGGTTCTTCGGCGGAATTCTGCTGTCAAC
>JANORU010000393.1:0-2049 GCA_031415475.1 Hyphomicrobium sp. | reverse complement strand
AGAGCGCGTCATGAAACGAGGTGGTTTGGTAATTCAGCATCACGTCGTCGGAGCCGGGAATACCCATGATGAAATTGATACCAGCGACCGAAAGAAGCGTCAGCAGCACGTCCATGTCATTTTGATCGGCCTCGGCGTGGTTGGTGTAGCAAATATCGCAGCCCATCGGCAGACCGAGCAGCTTGCCGCAGAAATGATCTTCCAGCCCAGCGCGCACGATCTGGCGGCCGTCGTAGAGATACTCAGGCCCGATAAAGCCGACGACTGTGTTGATCAGCAGCGGCTTGAACTTGCGCGCGACCGCGTAGGCCCGCGCCTCAATCGTCTGCTGATCGACCCCATGATGGGCGTTGGCGGACAGTGCGCTGCCCTGCCCCGTCTCGAAATACATGACGTCGTTGCCAACCGTTCCGCGTTTGAGCGAGAGCCCGGCCTCGTAGCCCTCTTTCAACACAGCGAGATCGATGCCGAAACTCTTGTTGGCCGCTTCCGTGCCGGCGATCGACTGGAACACCAGATCGACTGGCGCGCCGCGATTGATCGCTTCGATGGTGGTCGTGACGTGGGTCAGGATGCACGACTGGGTCGGGATGTCGTAGCGGGCGATGATGTCATCGAGCATGTGCACGAGCGTCGTCACCGCCGGCACGCTGTCCGTCGCCGGGTTGATGCCGATCACCGCGTCGCCGTTACCATAGAGAAGCCCATCGACAATGCTGGCGGCGATGCCGGCCGGATCGTCGGTCGGGTGGTTCGGCTGCAGCCGCGTCGACATCCGGCCCTTGAGGCCGATGGTGTTGCGAAACTTGGACACAACCCGGCACTTCTGCGACACCAGGATCAAATCCTGGATGCGCATGATCTTAGAGACGGCCGCCACCTGCTCTGGCGTCAAGCCTGGTGCCAGCTTTTGCAGCGCCTCGGGCATTGCCGCGTCCGACAACAGCCAGTCGCGAAACGCGCCGACCGTCAGATGCGCCACCGGCTTGAAGGCCGCCGCATCGTGCTCGTCGATGATCAGCCGGGTGACTTCATCGCTTTCGTAGGGCACGATATGCTCGTTGAGAAATAACTTCAGCGGCACGTTAGCCAGCGCCAACTGCGCGGCCGCCCGCTGCTCGTCATTTTCGGCGGCGACCCCGGCCAGCTGATCGCCCGATCGCAGGGGCGTCGCCTTGGCAAGAAGGTCTTTGAGGTCCTGGAACACATAACGCTCGGACCCGAGCGTCTCAGCGAACACTGCCATGGACTGCCGCCTCCCAAGAACATCTGACACAGCAACGGTGGCCGGTTGCCGCCACAGGTCGCCGGCCCGGCCATGCTATCCAATTTTGATAGCGGCTAACACCCCCGGCTGTTGCGCCTGCAGCGACGGGAACTTGGCGTAGACCGCCAGACTTGCCAGGCCTTGCCGGGACTCGTCAGGCCGCCTAAGTGATCGGAAGTTCGATCCGCTGCGCCAAAGCGCCTGGAGCCCAATGAAAACCGAGACCCCCCGCCCGATTCAGCTCAAGGACTACCGGCCCCCGGCCTATCTCATCGACACCGTCGATCTCGACATTGCGCTCGAACCAGCCAAAACGGCCGTCACATCCCGGCTCGCCGTCAGACCCAATCCGAAATACAGCGGCCGCCGCGGGCCATTGCGGCTCGACGGCGAGTTGCTCGATCTGCAATCGATCGCACTCGATGGCCGGACGCTGAAGCCAGCCGCCTATCGCACCGATGCCGAGAGTCTGACGATCCTCGACACCCCCGACCGGCCGTTCACACTCGAGACCACGGTCTTGATCAATCCCGAGGCCAACACGGCCCTGCAGGGCCTTTATCGCTCGCGCGGCGTCTACTGCACGCAATGCGAGGCCGAAGGCTTCCGCCGCATCACCTACTTTCTCGACCGGCCGGATGTTCTGTCGGTCTATTCCTGCCGCGTCGAAGGCGACCGCGCATCGCTGCCCGTCCTGCTGTCGAACGGCAATCTCGCCGAACACGGCACGCTGGATCGGGGAAAACGCCACTTTGCGCTGTGGAAGGACCCGCACCCCAAGC
>JANORU010000392.1:0-3292 GCA_031415475.1 Hyphomicrobium sp. | reverse complement strand
GAAACCGAACTCGCCCAATCGATGGGCGTCGCCTACACCAACGCAACACTCCCGTTGTGCGAACGCTATCTCTCGAAGTTTGGCTGACAGCCACGTCGCAGATGCTCAAGCCTGGGCCAGGGCATCCAGGCTTTCGGGAATAATTTGTCCACCGTCGACAATGATCGTTTGGCCGGTGATGTAGCCGGCTTCCTTTGATGCCAGGAACAGGGCTGCATTGCCGATGTCGTCCACCGTGCCAAGCTTCTTGAGCGGAATGGACGCGGCCATCTGGCGTTCGTAGTCTGGGCCGAGCGCGATCAGACCTTCGGTCAGGATATTGCCCGGCAGTACAGCGTTGACCGTGATGCCGTACTTGGCAAGCTCGATGCACGCAGTGCGCATGAAGCCGAGCTGCCCGGCTTTCGACGCACCATAGTGGGTCCATCCGGGAAAGCCTGTGACCGGTCCGGTGATCGACGATGTGATGACGATGCGCGGCTGGTCTGACTGTTTGAGCCTTGGTAAACACGCCTTGATCGACAGGAATGTGCCTTTGAGGTTGGTGGCCATCACGTGGTCCCACTCGTCTCCAGACATCTCCTCGATCTTGGCCTGCGGGAAAATACCGGCATTGGTGCACAGCACATCGAGCCCGCCGTGATGCGCGTTGGCGGCTTCGGCCATCACCGAAAGGTCGTTCAAATCGGTCACATCGGCAGCAAAGCCTTTGGCGATGCCGCCGTCGCGACGCAGCTCGTCCGCTGTGGCCTCGGCTTCGTCGAGATTGCGCGAGACCACCAGAACCTTTGCACCGGCTTTGGCGAATACGCGCGCGATGCCTTTGCCTATTCCCTTGCTTGCTCCGGTAACGACGACGGAGCGGCCCGTTAGAGACGCAAACATGACGGTTCCCCTTGGCGATATAATGTGACGGCGGTGCTTGATACGTTACGGGCGCCACTTGCGCGGCGCCCGTTCAGGATCTTGTCGAATGGGCGTCCGGCCTATTCGTTGAAGACCATTCGTCCGATGCGAGCGTGCGTCTCAGGAGCCGCGACCCGCAGGATGAAGCCCCAGATCAAGCCGACAACGAGAATTGCCAGCGCGATATAGGGAATGTTGCCACCAAACGCACCGCCGCCGCCGAACGTCGCGAGGTTCGCAACGAGCAGGTAGACGAGGTACATCTGTGCGAAGAAGGCAATCAACGGCGCCAGAAGCGTCGTGAAGACTCCGGCGTCGTCAGCATGATGCTTGCGGAAGTAAACGATGATCGCGATGGAGACGACAGCCTGCAGGACCAGCAAAAGCATCGTTCCGAGGATGGCGAGCATCGTGTAGACCGCCACATAGGCTTGCGCATTCGGATCGTCTGTTCCGAGGAAAAAGGCAAACAGACCAATCCACAAAGCAGCCAGCACCGACTGTACGGTCGAAGCAATGTGCGGGCTCTTGTAGCTGTCGTGGGTGTTGCCAAGTGCCGACGGCAGCACGCCTTCGCGGCCGAGCGAATAGAGATAACGCGCGGCCGTATTGTGGAACGCCATACCGCAGGCAAATGAGCTCGTCAGGATGAGGACGCTCATCAGCTCCATTGCCCAGGGCCCGACGAACTCGCCGATCGGGGTCAGGAAGAAGTTGCCCGAGTCTTTGACGGCCTTGGCGATCATGTCGCCTTCGGTCGGGTAGGCTGACACCGCACACCAGCTGGTGATGATATAGAACAGCCCGAGTCCGATGACGGAGTAGTACAGGGAGCGCGGAACGATGTGCTTGGGGTCACGAGATTCTTCGGCGTAGTTCGGGGCCATTTCGAACCCGACCCACGACCAGAATGCCATGAAGATACCGACCGCCGCGGCGCCCGCCGTTATGTCGACTTCACCGACCTTCTGCGCAGCAACAGCCGTGTTGACGGCGAAAATGTTCAGCGCTTCGGGGTCGAAGTTTGCCTTGCCAGAGGTGAACACACCGACATTGAAGATGGTGAGAATGATAACTTCGAGGATCAGCGCAACGCCCAGAATCTTGACCGACAACTGGACGTCCTGATAGCTCAGGATGGCGGCGAGAACGACGCAGAACATGGCGAGATAGAGCCATGGAACGTTGATGCCGAGATGCGACGAAATCCACGAATTGGCGAAGAATGCAAACAGTCCGTAGAGCGAGGCCTCGAACACCGAATAGCAGGCGAACGACGCTAGGCCTGCCGACATGCCGATTTCGCGGCCAAGTCCCTGGCTGATGAACGAGTAGAAGCCGCCGACCGACGAAATCTTGCTCGCCATCGCGGCATAGCCGATCGAGAAAATGGTGAGCACGATTGTTGCCAAGGCGAAGGCGGCGGGAACATAAATTCCATTTCCGAAGCCGGCGGCAAACGGCACGTTGCCAAGCATCGCCGACATCGGTGCTGCACCGGTGACGGTGAGGAACAACACGCCAGTCAGCCCGATTGCACCTTTGTGAAGTTGTTCGACGCCCTTTTCATTGGACACGTCGAAACTCTCTGGCGCCGAGGCGCCCGAAGTTGTGTCTGTCACTGCTCGTTCTCCCCCGTCATGTTTATGGACACCGCACGCACTGACGGCTGCCGCGCGGGCCGAAACGGATTCTTGTCGCCCCGGTTTCCCGGGAGGAAACATGATGCGGCGGTCCGCCGCTGAGCGCAAGCGAAGTTAGGGGCCTTTGACGCACCAAATGCTGGCAATAGTTGCCCAATTGCCGGACAGGGCGACCGAGCGTTTAACTCTACCTAGGAGTAGGCGGGCGGTCTTTCAGGCAGGCTTTAGAAGGGCCAGCAAGTCCTGGCTCGACAGGACATGACAATAGATCATGTTCATGATTTCTAGCTCTTTGCTGTGCAGCTCATCGGATCCCGCAGCGCAGCAATCCTCGACCACGAGCACAGCAAAGCTCTCATCGGCCAGGCTTCTGACGGTCGACGACACGCATTGGTCGGTGAAAATTCCACAGCAAATGACGGTCTTGATGCCGAGGTTGGTGAGGATGAGGCGCAGATTGGTGCCGGTTAGCGCGCTGTCGGTCGTCTTGGTGACGACGATCTCATCGCCGACGGGCTCAAGTTCCGGCACGATTTGCGAGGGCTGCTCGTCTTTCGGCAGCAGCAGATTGTTCCAGCCGGGCAGCTTCTGCGACAGCGACCGGTCGCGGCCATCCTTGGTGTGACAGGCGATGCGCGCGAACAGACATTCAATGCCGCGCTGCCGCATAGCCGCAATCAGGTCTTTGGTTCGCGGCAACACGGTGTTGTGCATGCGGTCGTGGAATTGGGTCCAGGCATCGT
>JANORU010000391.1:0-3417 GCA_031415475.1 Hyphomicrobium sp. | reverse complement strand
CCGGTGGGCAGGACCGGATCGACCTGTCGGGCATCGACGCCAACACTTCGACAGCGGCGGTCAACGATACATTCGCATTCGTTGCCGCAGCGACGGCACTGACGGTTGCCAACAGCATCACATGGAGCGTTGTTGGAACAGATGTGGTTGTCCGTGGTGACATCAATGGGGATACGACAGCCGACTTCCAGATCCTTTTGACAGATACTGCGAGCCTTCCGGGCTCGTTCGACGCGGCCGATCTCATTCTTTGACCTCGCTGCACTGAGGGCCGAGTAACAAAAAAGGCTGACGATCCTGACCTGAGGAGCAAACCGCGGTCCGGTGCCTCTCGGCTAACGGTGTTCAGGTCGCTGAACACCGTTTTCGCCGACGGTCTTTGCGTTGCACACAGCGAAGGGCTGCCGGAAGCCAAATTTAATGGCGAATCGCAATGCTTGAACGCTTGACTGTGCCCGGGGGCGGTTGTTGCGACGATGGTTAAATTGGGGGCCGTCATGGTCCGTCGAAAGACCAGGGTTGCTGGTTGACTTGGGGTGTGACGTTTCTTTTGATTCGTGTTGCATGTCGGCAACCAATCGATGGGGCCTGATGCCGTAATGATTAGATAAATACTGAATAAGCGGGTTTTTCAGGGGACGGACAGTTGATGACACAGAGTAGACATTTCACCCGGATGGCGGCCGCCGCCATGTTCGCGATGGTGTCGGTCCCTGCGCTCGCCGATATGGGGCTTGAGCCTGCAGGCGCAAAGCAATCGTACGGCTCGATCGAAGGCGGTTATCTCTACCAAGACAGCCAAGACATTCTCGGCTACGGCATCGCCGTCGCGCCAGGCAACGTTTCAGATGTCAAAGTCTCGCCCGACGACGGTTGGTTCATCGGCGGCATGATCGGCTATGAAAACGGAACAGCTCTGGTCTCGGGATTGCCGTTTACAAGGATCGAACTCTATCTGTTGTACGGCCAGACCGATGACAGCGTTTCAGATGCGCTGGCCGGCCAGATCCAACTTGAAAACACTGAGTCGACGTTCAACGTCGGCGGTGGCAATACGGGCCGTACCAGCACCGAGCGGGACACCATCGAGGGTGGCCTGCGGTTTGAATTCGACGATCGCGTCGATTCCAAAACGACCCTAACCTGGGTCCTCTCGCCGTTCATTCGCAACATCGACGAGAGCACGGACACGCGCGTGACGGGATGCTGCGTGCTGGTACGCAAGGGCGATGCCGACACGATCATGTACGGTGCGTCGATTGCCGTTGAGCCGGAGTACGTGTTGTGGTCGGGCGTCTCGCTGGTCGGCCGCTTGGGTGTTGGCGTCTATGGCTATGACGCCGACGCGACGTTCCGCAGCTTCTCAACCGGACTGCCGCCGCCCGATCCATTCCAGTCGAGCTCCAGCCATAGCGACACGGGCGTCGGCTTCCGCGGTATGCTGGGCGCTGGTCTGAAGTTCCGTTTGGGCGAGGGAGCCAACCTTGAGACATTTGCGGAGGCCGATTATTTCTCGGATGTCGGAACCGCCAGATTCTCGGACAACGATCCCGCCAATATCGATCCCTCGGATCTCGACACCGAGGATATGTGGGAACTGCGCGCGGGTGCCCGCCTGACGTTCAAGCTGTCGCAGTAGAAAATTGAAACCCCGTCGGCTTGAGCGAGGCGGGACTGCGCCATCTGGCGTATGGCCTGTGTCATGCACACCGTTCTTGTCTGCAACAAACCCCGCCCCGGGTCACACCTGGAGCGTAGACCCTACCCGACCGATGTGCCCGCGATCTAAAACAAAGCAAACATTTTATAGGCTTTGAAAACGACCCAGTCCCCCGCCGCCAAATTTCGAAGGCTGGCAATCATTGAGCTAATAATCCACGAAACTGAGTCAGCGTAGGGCGATCGCTAGAGCGGTTTAGGCGAAGTGCGAAGCGGTTCGCCGTGAAAGACCGCTCCAAAACAAGAACCTAGAGCACGGTCGCGATTCAAAGAAGAGCGAACGCGCTCTAGCCAGTAGTTAGGCCCGCCGAAATCCCTTTTTCTCGACGCTTTGCTAGCGACTGGCGATGAGGCGCGCGCTACTTTGGGCATGCGGGCCACATACGTTTCAGTATGCTTGGGGCCCTGATCACGCCTGCTACCTGACTGTCATACATCTTGCGGTTCCACTGATAGGTTTCCTTGTCACTTCCCAGCATAGCGGGCGTGTCGTCACCGCAAGGTCGGCGATGATCGTCGTCGCGTGACATACTCACTGCCTCCCTCCTCCACTCCGTTCCGGCCCTGCACAGCACCTCGATGATGCTCGCCGGTGG
Organism: Hyphomicrobium sp.; assembly: GCA_031415475.1. Lineage (GTDB taxonomy): Bacteria > Pseudomonadota > Alphaproteobacteria > Rhizobiales > Hyphomicrobiaceae > JAGVSR01. Next base: position 1,102 of record JANORU010000391.1, on the reverse strand, counting down.
GGTGCGGCGTCTTTTCAAAGCCCGCTTTGCGCCTTGGCCGCTGAAGGCAGCACGAAAGTCGTGCGCCAGCATGGCCAAGGTACACGGAACAATGTCACAGAGGATCGACGTTCTTCAAGCCATTACCGACCGGATCATCGAAGCCATCGAACGGGGCGCAGGGGAGTTCAAACTCCCATGGTATCGCCCTGCGGGATCGATCACCCGGCCGACCAACATCGACTCCAAGTAGCCCTATCGCGGAATCAACGTCGTGACGCTGTGGGTCGAGGCGCAGCTCAAGGGCTACGCGACACCCGTCCAGGTAACCTAGCAGTTCCAGGAATCCGGTCGCCAAGTCCGCATCATGGCGGAGCCATGATGCGCATAAACGGCGAGAAGACTTCACTCGTCGACTTCTTAAAGGAGATCGAGTTCGAGCGCGACGTTCCCGAAGCGGCGAACGATGACGAGCGCACCGGTCGGCATGGATGGAACGCGGTCGCTTCCGGTGCCGGAAAAATCCGAAGTCGTTGGGGCTAATCCTGTTTCCGGCAGGTCTTGGCTCATTGCGGCAGTGCGGTTTGCCAATCACACCGACAGCTTATCGCTCAAAGGCTGACATGAATGGGCCACTTATTTGGGTGCTTGTGAATTCACAGTATGGCCTTGAGCGGCACAACAACTGTTCCCATTTCGCCGGCGATTACTTGTTCTAGTCTCGTAGACCAAATACATAGGGCCTCCCGCTTCTCTCTATCATAACTGTACTGATTGTAGACCTTGCCCGTGATCGTACCGCGCCGCGCGCTGACGTGATTGAGAACGAGCGAGATCGTGTGCGGACTAACGCCTAGCTCTGCCATGCGCGTTGCTGCGGTGCGTCGCAAGTCGTGGATTCGGAAATCTTCGAGACTGATAGACGTGCGCGCACGCTCAAGAGCTTTCGTCGGAGCATGCGCGTCCATGGGACCATGGCCGGTGGTGCCCGAAAAGAGCCAATCGCTTTCAGGAGCTAAGTGGCGAGCCTCTTTGATTGAGCAATGTCCGCTTGGTCACGTGAGAGGCGGTCGAGCGCCTCAGACAGCAGCACGTCAAACTTTCCCTCATGTGCATGCTGCAT
>JANORU010000390.1:0-6953 GCA_031415475.1 Hyphomicrobium sp. | reverse complement strand
GGTTTTTCGTGCGATAGAGCCAGTAGATCGCGAGGACCGCGACAGCGCCGATGCCGCTGATTGCGTAAAGCACGTGGGCTCCTTCCAGGAGGCAAGCGAGACGCCAGCGCGCCCAAAGCGCACCAGGGCCGCAGGGCTGCTCCTGCATTCAAATCCCAATTGGCAATAAATTGATTAATATTTGAGCTTTCAAACGGGGCCAGCGTCGTGGTCACGCTAGGGTCGGTTCGAGCCTGCTGCCCGCGGCGGCAACTGGGCGGGCAGTGCTGGAGAGGTGATCTGCCAGAGGAAGTCATTGGCCTGCGCACGATCGATATCATCGAGACCAAACCGCATCTCGGAGTCCGGAAGCCGGGCCTCGGCGCGGTATGTCCCAAACAGCCGATCCCAAATCGTGAAAACATTGCCGTAGTTGCTGTCGGTCTCGGGTTGGTCCGCCGAATGGTGGATGCGATGGATGTGGGGCGTAATGAACAGGCGGCCCAACCCTCGATCAAGAGCGTCTGGAATGCGAAAGTCGGCGTGGCTGAGAAGTGCAAGGACGGATTCGACGACGGCGTAGACGGCAAGCACGGCCGGTGACAGCCCGAACGCAAGGGCGATGGGCGCCATGTACAGTGCGGACGCTGCGACCTCGAGAGGATGAAATCGCAAACCGGTCGAGACGTTGAGAGACTGATCGCTGTGGTGGACCCTATGGAGCCGCCAGAACAGGGGGATCTGGTGCATCAGGACGTGCGAGACATAGTCCGCCAAACTCCGGACGGCGACCGTCGCAACGACAACGATCCAACCGGGAGACGCAATCCAATTCAACAGGCCGACACCGTTGTGGTCCGCCCAGCCTGCCGCTACGACGGCGAGCGCTGGCGCGATGGACGTCAACGCGCCGTTGAGAACGCCGAACCCGATGTTGACGGTCCACCGCTCGTCCCAGTCTGTGGCATGCTGGCTGCGTGGATGCATGTATTCCATCGCCGGCAGCACGATGATGAGCACCCAGAACAGCCAGAACCAGAGATTTTCCATGGTCTGATCGATCACGGGGCACCACCTTCACTTGTCTCGTCCGGAGCGCTGCTGCCGGACTGTTTTGCGTGCCGTTCGCGATCCCAGACCGTGCGCCAGTCGATTGTTGGCGTAGCCGCGCACTCGGCCGGTTCGGCAACGACAATCGCAATTTTCACAGGGATGTAACGCGTCCCGCCCGTCAGGGCCAGAACGTAGTGTTTCAACCACTCGATATAAAAGGCGACGCGATCTTGATCCGGTGTGGAGATGTCGGCATAGACATAGACCCGGCGATAATCTTGTGGTGCAACGCGCGCCAACAGCGGCGCAGCCTCAAGATTGAAGGTCAGCGGCATGACGAGTGATTGCCGGGAACAGTTGGCTCGCTGAAAGTAGACCACTTTCGCCAGCATCTTAGGTGGCTTCACGGGGTTCTCTAAGACGTTCAGGCCGTAGGATTGGATGACGTCCGTGATGGCCAGCGAGGCATCGAAAGCTGCCGAGCGGTCGTCGCGAGCGGCAATCGAGCGGTGTTTGATGGCTAGCGAAATCAACAGCGCGGACAACAGCGCGGCACGCAGTGCGAGCTTGCTCACTGCTCGCGGTCACCGCGTCGGGCGCCCCAAAATGCAATCATCAGGAGCACCGCTGTCATTGCGAGCGCCAGGATTGGCACCCCGGCGCCGTCGTGCCAGTAGGCATGAGAGCTTGCGCTCCAGCCCAGCAAGCATATGCGGACGACATTGAGCGCAATCATAGCGGCGCAGGCCGCCAATATGGTCCAAACATCGGAGCGCTGCCAGGTGGTGCGGACGAGCATGATCACGCTGACACAGCACAGCATGGCCATCGAGATATTGTGGAACGAGGAACAGGCGGCTGCTAGCGTGATGGAGTTGCCATCAGGCCTTTGAAAACTCGTGTCTGTCCAGACGATGTCGGGCCGCAGGTAGGAGAATAGAGTGCCGACCAAAGTCGCGTCGGCCCTCAGCAATTCCAATGCGAAAAACTGAAAGAATGCCGGCCCCCAGACGAGGTGCACCGACAGTGCCAACATGACCACCGAGGCGGCTTTCAGGTTAGGATCTGGGCCATAACGCAGTCCGGCATAGAGCGCTACAATCGTCACCAGAACGCCGCCGGTAAATCGGTAACCGAAGACAGCCAGCAGGCACGCCATGGCGGCGATTGCGAGCCCAAAACCCGTGTCGATGGCGTCGGCGGGCCGATGCGCATCCGACGCGCGAAGCCGCTCGAAAATTGCAAAGCACGCGATGAAGAAAATGACATTGACGGACGCGAGGCTGGCGCCAAGCGCTTCGATCGATCGCGTGTCCAAGACATGAAGGGCGTGATTGGCAGCTAGAATGGCCGTGAGCCAGATGAAGAGTTCGCGAACGCACATCGGGCCCGAAGGGGCCGCTTCGGCGGCCGACAGGCCAGACGCGGACGCGTAACGCTCCAACTGATGCTCTCCGTCAATACCAGAGACGCGAATTGTAATCGTGGCTACCGTTTGCTTCGAAGCCGCCGCGCGAGCACGACGGCGCCGTATCCGGCTCCAAGTGCGGCCCATCCCGGCAAGCCGAGGAAGCCGGCAAGGGGTGTCGGAATGGCGACGCCCGCCAGGGCGGTTTGGGTGGACATGACAACGGCAGCGCAGGTCATTGCGATGCAGCGTCCAAACATCATCGCTCGAAGCAGGTGTGAGTTCATAACGATTTCCATGTCGCCTTGGCTATTCGTTCCAGCCAGTGGGTTTGACAAATGACTCAACTAGCGTTGCCGTTCGAGACTCTAGAAAGCGCAAACCTGACATTGGCTAATCTTTATTGCGCAGCCGCCGCGCAAGTACGAACGCGCCATAGCCCGCTCCAAGTGCGGCCCATCCCGGCAAGCCAAGGAAGCCGGCAAGGGGTGTCGGAATCGGAGCGCCGGCGAGGGCCGAACTTGCGGAACAGGCGATTGCAACACCGCACAGTGCGATGACGTGTGCGCTGCGCGCCAGAGACGAACGAATTGCCGGCATTCGGGTGGCTCCTTGAACTATCGAGCGGGCGCACAGTGCGAATCCCACAATTCAAGACTTATGCTGCCGTGCGCCGCTGCGTATTCTCAACAGGCGCAGGACCGTTATCCAGTATTAATTCTCGCCGTTTCAAGGCTTTGCATTAGGGCGTCTCTATTGGGTGACACGGGGCTAGGGGACTGAACAGTGGATTTCGACCGCTCTGCACGGCCAAATGATTGGGACTACAGACGTTTATCGCTCGAGGTCTGATGCCGGCGTTTCCGGCCACAAGGGCAGGCCTTACGACTGGTTTCTCTTGCCCAGCGTCCGCAGCCGCAGCGCATTCAGCTTAATGAAGCCGGCGGCATCCTTCTGGTCGTAGGCGCCGCGGTCGTCCTCGAAGGTGACGAGCGTCGAGGAATAGAGCGACTTGGCACTCTCGCGGCCAACAACAATGACGTTGCCTTTGTAGAGTTCGAGCGTCACCTCGCCCTCGACATGCTCCTGGCTTTTGTCGATCAACGCCTGAATCATCTCGCGTTCCGGCGCAAACCAGAAGCCATTGTAAATCAGTTCCGCATAGCGCGGCATCAGCTCGTCTTTGAGATGGGCAGCACCCCGGTCGAGCGTGATGCTTTCGATGGCGCGATGAGCGGCAAGCAGGATCGTGCCGCCAGGCGTTTCATAGACGCCGCGCGATTTCATGCCGACAAACCGGTTTTCAACGAGATCGATGCGGCCAATGCCGTTGTCGCGGCCGAGGTCGTTCAGCGCCTTCAGGAGCGTCGCCGGCGACAGCGTCTTGCCATCGAGCGAGGTCGCATCGCCCTTGGCAAAACCGATCGTGATGGTCGTCACCTTGTCGGGCGCGGCCATTGGCGAAATCGTGCGCTGGTAGACAATTTCCGGCGCTTTCTTGTTGGGATCTTCGAGAACTTTGCCTTCGGACGAAGAGTGTAAGAGGTTGGCGTCGACCGAGAACGGCGCTTCGCCCTCTTTGTCTTTGGCCACCGGAATCTGGTTTTTGCGGGCAAATTCGATCAGATCGTCGCGGCCCTTGAAGGACCATTCACGCCAGGGCGCAATAATCTTGATGCCGGGTTCCAAAGCGTAATAGCCAAGTTCGAAGCGGACTTGATCGTTGCCCTTGCCGGTGGCGCCGTGGCACACGGCGTCGGCGCCAACCTTGCGCGCAATCTCGATCTGCTTCTTGGCAATCAGCGGCCGGGCAATCGACGTGCCGAGCAGGTAAACGCCTTCGTACACTGCATTGGCGCGGAACATCGGGAACACGTAATCGCGCACGAATTCTTCGCGCAGGTCCTCGATAAAGATGTTGTCTTGCTTGATGCCGAGCATCAGCGCCTTCTTGCGCGCCGGTTCGAGTTCTTCTCCCTGACCAAGATCGGCCGTGAAGGTTACGACTTCCGCGTCGTAGGTTTCCTGCAGCCATTTGAGGATGATCGACGTGTCGAGGCCGCCCGAATACGCGAGAACAACCTTTTTGATGTCGCGGCCGGTGCGCTCGGCACCGCTCTTGTCTGCTGCCTTGGCGGCCATCGTCGGGGTCCTTCGTGTCCTGCGGGTTGGGGAGATGCGGCGCACTATAGGCACCACCGGCTACCCCGCAAGCCTCTCCGTTGGCGGCATTTTTTGCCGCTCGGGTGGGCCAGAAGCCCGCCAAGCGCCACCAAAGTCGCGCGCTGGTGGACGTTGTTTTGAACAACAAATCATCAATTCGCCCGGTTTTTCAGGCCGTGCTTGGGTAAAAGGACATCGGCCCCGGGGCAAAAATGGGGGCGTCAGGGAGGACGGCTGTGGCTAGCGCACGACATTTTGCACTCGCTGGATTGGTGTTTGGACTGTCCATGCCGGTGTTCGCCGCACTGGCCGAGGACACGGACAACGCGGTTCCGCCGGTCGTTGAGGCACCGGCGTCCGAGAGTGCCGGGACGACCGGTGTTGCGCCGGTTCCGCCGCCCGCGAAAGCGAAAATCGAAAACTTCGATGCCCGCGGCACACCGGCTGCAGCTGGCGAAGTTCTGCCGTGGTCAACGCCCGCGCCCGTCGCCGACAAGCCAAAGCCCGATAAACCGAAGTCGAAGGCTGAACTCGCGGCCGAAGAAAAGCGGAAGAAGGACGCGGAGGCCGCACTTCTGTGTACCTCACTTGGCGAGGACGAATGTCGCGGGCAAACGAAGTGCGCGTGGGTCGCTGACATTGCGCAGCCGGATGGCACGCGCACGCCAGCGCGCTGCGCTGAAAAGAAGATTCCGACCGCCGCTGCAAAGAAGAAACCGGTCGCGCAGTCCAAGCCAAAGGCCGAACCGAAGCCCGATACTCCAGCCAAGGCCGAGGCTGTAAAGACCGAAGATAAGACGGCAACTGACAACAAGCCGCTTGAGGTTAAGGTCGATAAAGCGGCCGAAAAGCCTGCAGAAGTCAAAGTTGAAAAGGCACCCGACAAGATAGTCGAAAAGCCGGTGACAGTCACAGTGCCGGTCAATGTGCCCGTCACAACGCCGGCCAGCAACGAAGTGGTGGTCACCGTTCCTGCAGCGTCTGAAAAGGCTGTCGAGAAGGCGGCGGAAAAAACGCCGGCGCTTATTCCGCCGGTTCAGCCGAAGCCCTAACTGGCCGGCGCGTTAGAGCATTTTCCGACGAAGTGGCCGCCGGTTCGTCGCAGAAAATGCGGCATAACTATAATCTAGAGCGCCGATCCGATTCCATCGGATCGCAAAGCGCTCTAGCGCCCCCAGAACATCGCCCACGGGTTGAAGGGTGCCGGCTTCGGAGCTGGCATGAACGCGGCGAACGGATTGAAGGCCGGCGGCAAGGTCGTTGGCCAAATCTGTGCCGCAGCAAATCCATTGCCAGAATGATAGGTCGAGAACGGTGCTTCCACGGCACGCGCAGCGTCAGTCCACGTGGTCATCATCGATGAAGTCATGGAGGCCGCCGGCCAAGCATACGACGACGGTACGCCGTAGGACATCATACCGAACGCCATCGGCCACGCGTTAGCCGAGGTTTGCGCGGCCTTCCAAAATGAGAAGGGATCCGTTGCTGCCGCCGAGGGCCATGCCGGGGTTGATTGAGCCCCCATCATCGGCGACCAGAACTTCATCGTTTGGCTAGCTGCCTGCGATTGCATTTCGAGGATTGAGTGAGCGGCTGAAAACCAAGCGTCCATGATGCCAGCCGTCATGCGGATTGGGTCGGGGGATGCAAACATTGGGGCTACTCACTCGGCCAAAACGCGCCTGCCGCTTTTTGTGCACTGCAGCATACTCTCGCGCACAGGGATTAACAAAGGATATTATAGCCGGCCTGTGGAGTACGTCCGGCGCTAAGCAGGAATTGCGAGGTTAATCAGTGCGATCTGCCCCTGCCCGGCGACCGGCAATGAACCAGTACGTTAGCCCGGCCAGGATGCCGGTGGCCATGAACGCCCGCACGGCATAGTCGTTAAGGATGGTTTGGGTCGGCGCTTCACCCGAGTACTGGACCATCAATCCCGCCGCTGCGATGGCAACGCCTGTCAGTGCGTAATAGAGCCAACCGCGCAAATTCTGCCACTCGGCGAAGGCCGCGGCCAGCAGTGCGAACGCGGCTGAGAAAATCGCCGATTGCGTCGCGGCCGAAAGGGCGAGCAGCCCGGCGCCCGGCATACGGTCGCTATCGGCGGCAATGTCAGACGGCGTGACGACGAACAAGACCAGCACCAGTCCGGCAACGAGATTGGCGGCAAGAAACCCCAAGAGCACGCGGGTGAGCTTTGACGCCATGATACGCCGGCCTTTCAAGATTGATCGCTGGCAAGACTAGGGTGTTTTCGCTTGCAGTGGGCTCGCTCAAACACCCTAGCTCACTGTTTTGCCGTGCTTCTTACCGGAAAACCGCTTCGCACTTTTCCGGAAGCACTCTAGGC
>JANORU010000389.1:0-2516 GCA_031415475.1 Hyphomicrobium sp. | reverse complement strand
CTTGATCGCATCAAAAAGTCATAATGAATGATACTCATAGCAGAATGAAATGAGGCTATACATGGATGTGGAAGTGGGCTCGAATCTTTACCGCAACACCGACGGTATGATTGAAATCGAGGGGGTCCCGCAAATTCAGGTGGCGCTAAAACCGGTCACTGGTTCCCTGCTCGTGAACTTTGCCCTGTTCAACGCGGATGGGAAAGTGACTGCGAAGCTCAACGATAGCACCTTGATGATCAACGAGAAACGCGCCTACGACGTGACGAGGACTCCGAAGAGTCTGTTACTCACACATCTGGCTTCTGGAACCGTGATCTTACAGCTGTCCGTTAAAGCGCCTGACGTGGTGGCCTTTACGAAAGGGGAGTTCCATACGGTCAAAGGCCATGTGTTCCAGGTGTCTCCCGTCGAATGGAAAATCGATAAGTTGCGCGCCAGCGGCACGACGCAAGATGTGAAAGGCGGGTCGGTCGTCCTGGGCTGAAGGATTCTGTTCATCCGGTCTATCTGGTCTGTCTGGTCTATTCGGTCTGTCTCGTGTGTTTGGTCGAACGAAACTAACCAGATGAACCAGACAGACCAGATAGACCGAATAGACCAGTATTCCGCCTGTTAGCTTGCGACCGTCGGCACGATGACGATCTGCTGGTCTTTGAGTTCTACGGTTGCCGTGTCTCCATCCCGCAATTCACCCTTGACCAACTGACGTGCCATCGGTGTTTCAATCTCTTGCTGGATCAATCGTTTTAAGGGCCTCGCTCCATAGGCCGGATCGTAACCGCGCTCACCTAAATACCATAAGGCTGCAGGCGTCACGATTAGGGAGATCCGCCGCTCTGTCAAGCGCGCGCGTAGCCGTTCAAGTTGAATCTCCACAATCTTTGTGAGCTGTTCCGTCTCCAGCGCATGAAATACCACCGTCTCGTCGATTCGGTTCAAGAACTCAGGACGGAAATGTTCCCGTAATTCCGCCATGACGAGGGCACAGACTTCGTTATAGGAAGCATGCCGTTGTTGTGCCTCAAGAATCTGCGGGCTGCCGATGTTCGACGTCATGATCAACACCGTGTTCTTGAAATCAACGGTTCGGCCCTGAGAGTCCGTCAAACGTCCGTCGTCCAACACTTGCAGCAAGACATTGAATACGTCGTGGTGGGCTTTTTCGATCTCGTCGAACAGGTTGACGGAAAACGGCCGCCGCCGAACCGCTTCAGTTAATTGACCGCCTTCTTCATAGCCGATATAGCCTGGCGGGGCGCCGATCAGCCTGGCCACGGTATGTTTCTCCATGTACTCGGACATATCGATTCGAATCAGGTTGGCGTCGTCATCGAAGAGCGTCGCGGCAAGGGTCCGCGCCAACTCAGTTTTCCCCACTCCAGTCGGACCAAGAAAGAGAAACGAACCAATAGGCCGATTCGGGTCTTTGATGCCGGAACGAGCGCGGAGGACCGCATCTGCGACAGCCTGCACTGCTTCTTCCTGGCCGACCACCCGCTGATGGAGCAGCTCGCCCAGCTTGAGAAGTTTTTCTGTCTCACCTTCGACCAGCCTGGAGACGGGGATTCCTGTCCAGCGACTTACGATAGCAGCGATGTCGTCTTCATCCACCTCTTCTTTGAGTAATCGGCTTTCTCCCTGTTTCTTGCCGAGCTGTTCCTGCTCTAATGCGAGTTCCCTCTCAAGGCGCGGCAACTCTCCGTATCGCAGTTCCGCGACACGGTTGAGATCATAGGCCCGTTCCGCGCGCTCCATGGACTGCTTGACTTCCTCCATTGCTGCGCGAGTTTTGCGCAGCCGTGCCACCGAGGCCTTTTCAGAATCCCATCGGGTCTTGAGCGTATTGAGATCGCGTTGCTTTTCGCTCAACTCAAGCTCCAGAGTCGCTAGCCGCGCCTGACTGGCTTGGTCCTGTTCTTTCCGCAAGGCCTCCCGCTCGATCTCAAGCTGCAGCACCTTGCGTGAGACCTCATCGAGCTCTGCCGGCAAACTATCGATTTCCGTACGCAGCCGGGCCGCTGATTCATCGACAAGATCGATGGCTTTGTCCGGGAGAAAGCGATCGGCGATATACCGGTTCGAAAGTTTCGCAGCGGCGACCAGTGCAGCGTCTTTAATGCGTACGCCATGGTGCACTTCGTAGCGTTCCTTGAGCCCGCGAAGAATCGAGATAGTGTCCTCCACCGACGGCTGATCGACCAATACCGTTTGGAACCGACGTTCCAACGCGGCATCTTTCTCGATATGTTTTCGATACTCGTCGAGCGTGGTTGCGCCGATCAAATGCAATTCACCGCGGGCCAGCATGGGCTTGAGCAGATTGGCGGCGTCCATTGCTCCTTCCGCGGCGCCGGCTCCCACAACTGTATGCAGCTCATCTATGAAGAGTAAGATTTGTCCCTCGGCCGTCTGCACCTCTTTGAGGACGGCTTTCAATCGTTCCTCAAATTCGCCCCGAAACTTTGCGCCGGCCACCAACGATCCCATGTCGAGAGTGATGACGCGCTTATTCT
>JANORU010000388.1:0-3199 GCA_031415475.1 Hyphomicrobium sp. | reverse complement strand
CATCGCATTCGGCAAACGAAACCGCACCGTCTCTCAGTTTCACGCCAACCCGGAGCGTGCCGACCGTTTGTTCGAGGACAACGATAGCGTCACCCGACCCGCCGTTGTGGTTCGCGTTCAATTCAGCGAGCAGGACCGCGGTGCCGATGGTCGGATGACCGGCAAACGGCAGTTCCTTGCTCGGCGTGAAGATGCGGATCTTGGCGGAGTGGGCCGGATTGGCCGGCTTCAAAACAAAAACAGTTTCCGACAGATTGAATTCGCGGGCGACGCGTTGCATCTCGGCGTCGCTTAGACCATCAGCGCCGAGTACAACGGCAAGCGGATTGCCGGAGTAGCGATGTTCGGTAAAGACATCGAGCGAATAGAAAGCAAGGCGCATCCGGTCCCCCTAGGAGCCCGGGCGATCGAAGACATGCCGGAGCAGAACGCGGGCATAGTGCGGCATGGCGAGTTTGTCGAGGTCTGCGTGCGCGGCCACCACGACAACGTCGTCAAGCTCAGAATCGGGATCGGCGGCAATGTGGGCGCGAATGCGGGCGACAACGTCCGGTGCCGGCGACGGGCAACGGTACGTAGCGGCAATTGAGATCTGCTGGCCCGTGAAGGTCAGTAAATAGCCGGGAAGCCTTGTCAGGGCTTGCGGATCGAGCCCGGTTTCCTCTGCGATTTCGCGCGCGATGCTGCCGTCGATATCGATTGTGCCATCGGCCGAGATATCGCGCGGATCGATGAACCCGCCCGGCGGATAGGCGAGACCCTCGTTGATGTTGCCGGCGCGCTGGCGGCCGAGCAAGACATGACCCTCAGAAGTCAGGATCAGGGCTGTGCCGAATGTGTCGAAGACCGACTCGTCGGGCATGCCGGTCTCGCGCCAATAGAGAAACTTGCGGAATTCGGTTGCCAGAAAGCGGCCAGAAAATATTTCGCCGGACACCTCATGGTGATTGAGGAGAACGACGCGGCCGTTGAACAACTTGCTGCTGTGCGCAGTGCGCTCAGCCCAATGCTGCGCTATTCTATTTTCCGCAGCTTCGGCGAACGCCCAACGGCTCTCGACAACACGCAACTCGCACGATGATACGCGCTGCACCCGGTCGCTTGCGCTCATCCATGCAATCCAGTCTGAACGGCCCGCCGGCGGGTATAGAAACGAAGCCGCTACATCAGCCCCTTGAGCGAGCCCCAGCCGACCGCCGCCAGCGCCAGGATGTAGCCCAAAACTATGACCGCCGCCCAGCGCCGGTCGATGGTTGCAACGCGGCCCTCTCGTTTCAGATCACCTGCCGCCCAGGTGCTCGCCACCACCCGTACGAGCGCCAGCATGATGAAGGCGTAGGACGCCAGATAAACCTTGTCGAGCATCATCAGATAGTCGACGTCGGGCAGGCTCGACCCCGACGTCAGTTGGAGCGCGACCAGCGTCAACAATGCCGTAATGCCGAGCCCTATGCGGCCATCGACATAGGCCGGCCGGATGAAGAACACGAGCCCGGCGCACGCGATGATCAGGAATATCGGCACGAACGTCTTGATCGAAATCGCTGTCATTGGCCGCGATATTGGCACCAGCAGTCGGGCGCGCGAGTAGGCTTCTTGTTCCTCGACCGTCAGATCGCCGAAATTGGTCGGGTAGCGGTTGTCGACAATATCCAGCAGGGGCGCCGCAAGCCGGAATCCCGGCAACGTAATCGCTGGATTGACGGTCATTGCGGATTTGTCGGCGACATAAAACTGCTTGGCCGAACCACCCGTCGAATCCTCGACCTCGATGCTGAGTGTCTGAGTATCGAACGGATAGGTTTCGAGGTGGAACTTGGTTGAGAACCGGCCCTGGTTGCGGATAATCGCGTAGAGCGAACCATCCGGCATTTTTTGCGGCGTCTCATAGAGGTCGCTCTTGACGTGATCGTCCGGCGCGTAGCGGTTCATGAACTCGAACGACTTCGAGGGATTGAGATCAGCGTTGGTCCAGCGGAACCAAAGGTAGAGATCGACCGCATAGCTGTTGGTGCGAAAATCGATTTCCTGAATGTCGTTGAGATAAGCGCCGATGACAATCTGATCAGGTCCGGTTGGCTGATCAGGACCAGTTGGCTGGGCACTCTCAACGGCCTCTGTGACGGCTTCGGGAACAGCCGCAGCGCCCGGCAAAGCTGGGATAGCCGGCGGCGGCGTTTGCCCAGCCGTCGAGACCATGGTTGACGGCATGACCATGACAGCCGCGCACGCAAACAAGCGCACGGCCGCTCTGACCCGCGATATCCCTTGCCCCACCGCATTTTCCTCCCGGTGAGGAAAAGCTAGCGCACGGCGCGCCGCCGGGTCTACGGCGCGCCCAGCGAATGCACTTTCCGGATTTCACGGCCCAAGGCCCGAGTTGCTGAGGAGACACAGAGGCCTGATCGTTCAATTGATCGTCCTGGGGATCGTCCTGCCTTTTGACCCAATTCTATTCATGCTATTTTTCGAGGAAGCAGGGACGGCGGGACAGGCACACCGTGCGGGCGCACCATTTTATCGCAATGCTGATCGTTCTCGCCGGGGTGGGCCTCGGATCGAAGGCCTATTCCACGCCCGAACTGTTGTCCGAAGTGCCAGCCGGCTGGACGTCTGTGATTTCCGACGCCGGCTGGACCGTAACGCCGGCTCCGTCCACGGCCAGCGAGGTCTCGGTGCTCGTGCTGCCGCTCGAACCGCTGTCCGGCGATCTCGACAGCTATTTCGCCGAAGACGTGCCGGCGATGATCGAAGACTTGTTCGGCGAGACGATCAACCAAAGTGCGCCACGGCCGATGGCGCCAGCAGATGCAGCCGGACCCGGCCGCGCGTACTCGCATCTCGTAAAAGGCGACGACGGCCGCGAACTGCATCTCGAAGTCGTTATTTATCCAGTTGGCGCCAATGTGCAGTTGACGATCATCGCTTCGCCAAAAGGTTTGCCTGCCGATGATCCATCGCTGGGCGAGGCGGCCAAGTTTGTGACGCGTCTGAAGCAGAAGCAGGTCGCGCAGAACACAACCGGTACTGCCAGCGACGCTCCACCAGCGGTCGAGCCGGCACCGCTCGCAACCGGATCGCTGTCACCACCCGACAACCCGGACGCTCACGTCGAGAACGTCATCCAATATCTCGGCATGAGCTTCGACGGTACGGGTGCGACGGGGGACCCGAGCGCGCCGACAACGGCGCTGTTGTT
>JANORU010000387.1:0-2910 GCA_031415475.1 Hyphomicrobium sp. | reverse complement strand
CGTCGTCCGGCATCTGCCATGCGAATTCGGGATCACCGGCTGAGACGATGGTTTCGTAATCGAGATCGGCAATTGCTTGCCCGGGTTGGGGGAATTCGAGGTCGTTGTAGTCGATCAACAGCGGTTTGGCTTCGGCCTGTTCAAGTGCTGTCTTAACGACTGTTGTGAATTCGCGATCGACGATCAGCACCTTGCTTTCGGCGTGATCGATTTGGAAGGCGATGATGCCGGCGTCGAGCCGGGTATTGAGGGAATGCAGAACCGCACCGGTCATCGGCACGCCGTAGTGGGCTTCGAGCATGGCCGGCGTGTTCGACAACATGACCGACACGGTATCGCCCGGTCCGATGCCAAGGGCCTCGAGGGCTGAGGCGAGTTGCCGGCTGCGCCGGTAGAACTGGCGATAGGTCAACCGCGATTGCCCGTGAATAACGGCGATATGCTCTGGATAAACAGCCGCCGAGCGCTCGAGGAAAGAAATGGGCGTTAACGGCTGAAAGTTGGCGGCAGTTTTGTCGAGGTTCTGCGAGTAGCGGGAGGCGGTCATGGAGGGCCTGTGACGGGGTGAAAACCCCTGGAAAGTAGCGGAACGGCGATGGTGGGGCAATTCCGGGCTTTGATTTCCAAGGCTCTAGTTGCCGCAATTTGCCGTCGACAGCAGCCAATATCGCGCTAAACTAGGACTTAAGACTCACGTGTGGTGCCTGTCGCAATGGGAGAGTGCGATGACAGAACCCCGTCTAGATAGCGTAGGACTTTGGATCCTGGTGATGCTGCTTTTGGCCCTGTCGATCGGCCTCGACGTTATGGTCTTGCATCGATAGCGGCGGCTAGCATCTGTCCTTGTGCGCCCTTCGTCGCAGCGCCTATTCATGCGCTTGCCGGGCCCGATAGCGGCCGTGCACACTTCCCGCGAGGAGCGCTCAACGATGAGTGCTCAAAACCGGGGCCCTTCAACGAATGACCAAACGCGCAGCCGAGCCCAACAAGCAGCTCCTTCATCTCGTCTTTGGTGGCGAACTCGAATCGCTTGACGGCATGGACTTTCGCGATCTCGCCGACCTCGACGTGGTCGGCATCTACCCCAATTATGCCGAGGCGTATTCAGCCTGGAAATCGGCGGCGCAGCGCACGGTCGACAACGCCATGATGCGCTATTTCATCGTCCACATGCACCGGTTGCTCGATCCGAGCACCGATTCGGCAGGCTGAGGCGCCGTGTGTGCCGCCGGTTTTGCCAATTGCCGTTGGCCACGTGCCCGCCCCCCTGCTAGTCAAGCCGTGAACCACGAGACAGCTGTCAGGAAAGGTCAAGGTGCGGGTGCGAGACGAGACCGCCAGAAAACACTCAGATGCTTCGGCGGCCGCACTCCCTGGTACGAGGCGGCGTATGCCGTTTGACGACTATGCGCGAACGCTGCTCGTCCGCTTCGTCAAGCAATGGCTGCGTCCGCGCTGGCGCGAAATCATGACCGCGGCGCTGCTGACCGGCGGCTTGGCCTTGTCGACCGGCGGCTACCCGCTGGTCATAAAGTTTTCGTTCGACACGCTCCTGAAGGGCGATGTTGCGTGGCTGCCCTATGTACTTGCCACGATTGTCGGCATCACCATTCTGCGCAGTGTGTTCCTCTATCTGACAACGGTCGCGACCCAACGCATTGTGCTCGGGATGTCGGCGGATATTCAAAAGACCACATTTGCCCATCTGATGAATGCCGACTTTGCACGGCTGTCTCGCGATGCGCCCGGCCGCTTGATGTCGAAGCTGACGAACGACATCAATTTCATTCAACAGGCGGCGCTGTCGGGAATGAACACGTTGATCCGCGACACGCTGTCGGTCGTCGCGCTGATTGGGTCGATGATCTATCTCGATTGGGTGATGGCGCTGGTTGTTTTGGGCGTTTATCCGTTCGCGGCCATCCCAATCACCATCATCGCGCGCCGGTTGAGATCAAACGCCTCGCGAACGCAGAGCGAACTCGGCGGCATGACCTCGCTACTGGGCGAGAAGCTTTCAGGCACCCGCCTAATCAAGACGTTCCGTCTCGAAGGATATGCCAGCAACCGGCTCAATCGCAGCTTCGATGAAGTCATCCGCTTGAAGCTCAAAGCAGTCGGCAACAGGGCGCGATTGGAATCGCTGCTCGAAGCGCTGGGCGGATTGGCGGTTGCCGGTGCCATCTGGCTCGCATATTGGCGGATCGCCAATGGCGTCTCGACGGTCGGCGACTTCATGGGGTTTACGACGGCACTGCTGATGTCGGCGCAGCCGATCCGCGCGGTCGGCAATCTGGTCGCGCGCGTGCAGGAAGGCCTTGCCGCGGTCGACAGTTTGTATGGCCTGCTCGACGAGCGGCCGGCGATTGTTGACAAGCCAGGCGCCAAGGATATCGCCATCTCGAAAGGCGCGATAACGTTCAAAAATGTCTCGTTCAAGTACGAGGGTGAAGGCAACGTGCCAGCGGTCGAGAATTTCTCGCTCGATGTGCCGGGCGGAAAAACCGTTGCCCTCGTTGGCCGGTCTGGATCGGGCAAATCGACGGTCGTCAATCTGGTGCCGCGCCTGTTCGATGTCAGCCACGGCTCGATCACCATCGATGGGCAGGATTTGCGCGACGTCACCGTCGCGTCGCTGCGCAACAACATCGCCATTGTCAGTCAGGACGTGACTCTGTTCGACGATACCATCCGCGCCAACATTGCGCTCGGCAAGCTCGGCGCCAGCGATGATGAGATCGTGGCGGCCGCCCAAGCAGCGGCGGCGCATGACTTCATCTTGTCCCAGCCAAACGGCTATGACACTGCGATCGGCGATCGCGGTCCCCGGCTGTCGGGCGGGCAGCGCCAACGCATCGCGATGGCGCGGGCTATCCTAAGAAATGCGCCGATCCTGCTGCTTGATGAAGC
>JANORU010000386.1:0-1764 GCA_031415475.1 Hyphomicrobium sp. | reverse complement strand
ACAATCCGGTCAATCGGGAAGTCGCGGTCTGCATGTTGGAGCAATTGGGCTGTCAGGTTGTGGCGGTCGAACATGGCCGCGATGCGGTAGCCAAGACAGAGTGCGATCGATTCGACGTGGTCTTGATGGACTGCCAGATGCCGGAGATGGATGGTTTCTCTGCGTCCAGGGCGATTCGCGATGGTGAACGGCGCACCGGATGGCATGTGCCTATCGTGGCGCTAACGGCGCACGCCATCGACGGCGACCGCGAACGTTGTTTAGCTGCCGGCATGGACGACTACATGACGAAGCCGTTTACGCAGAGCGAACTTGCAAACAAGATTCAGCAATGGGTACAGCGACCGGTTGATGTGGCAGCGCTGGCTGCTGACCGGCCCGAGGCCGTACCGGCTGAACTGCTCCAGTCACCATCGGAGGTGCCAGAAGAGAGGACGAGGCAGGCGCCGGTCCTCACCCTGTTAGGTACGCCGTTGGCCGATCAAGTGCTCGACCAGTTACGCGCGCTCAGGCGCCCTGGGAGGCCGGACCCGGTCGCAAAAATCCTCACGAGCTTTCTGGAAAGCTCCGCCACGTATGTGAGCGCCATTCACCAGGCGGCGGTCCATCCTGATGCAAAGGCCCTCTTTCACGCGGCCCATGCCTTGAAATCGTCGAGCGCCATGATCGGGGCGATGGAGTTATCGAAGATTCTGAAAGATTTCGAGTTCATGGGCCGTCAGTCTGATCTGGCAGGGTGCCAGGCACGGATGGCTGAATTGGACGCTGTCTATGAAGCAGTGAGGCAGGCTGTGTTGAATGAATTAGGCAAAAAAACTGCCTAGCGAAGAACGATGCAGACATTCCAGGAACGAACATGCCCGCTCGCATTGGTGGTGGATGACGAACCACAGATGCGGATGCTCGTTTGCGAGATGCTCAAGCAATCGGGCCACGAGGTGTGTGAGGCAGAGAATGGCCGGCAAGCCCTTGAGCGATTCGCCGAGCGCCGCCCCGACATCGTGCTGATGGACATTATCATGCCGGAGATGGACGGGTTCACCGCCTGTTCACGGTTGCGCGGGCTGATGGGTGGAAGCCGGGTGCCGATCTTGGTCATGACGGGACTCGACGATACCGAGTCGATTGCCAAGGCCTATGAACAGGGCGCAACGGATTTTATCACGAAGCCGTTCAATCCCATGGTCTTAAGTTATCGTGTGCGGTATATGCTGCGCGGCAGCCGCACCCTGGACGCCTTGATCAAGAGTGAAGTTCGGCTCGGGCTCGCGCAGCGGATTGCTAAAATCGGCAACTGGGAATGGCATCCGGACACGAATCAGTTTACCGCGTCGGCTGAATTTTGCCGTCTGATGGGCATTCGATCGCAGGACTTTGCTGGAACCTTCGACGCCTATATCCAGCTCGTACATGCAGAAGATCGAAGCCGTGTGGAGCAGGGGATGAAGGGCATTTTAACGAAGCGAGTTCCGTGCGATATCGACCATCGTCTTATCTTGCCGAACGGAGCGGATTTTACGGTCAATCTCCAGGCAGAAGCGGTGTTCGACGACCAAATGAAAGCCCTCTCGATCATCGGGACGGCACAAGACATCACCGATCGAAAACAATCTGAGCGAGAGATTCATCGCTTGGCCTATTTCGATAGTTTGACGGGACTGCCGAACCGTGTCTTGTTCAAAGATCGTGTCGAGCAGGCCCTCTTGCATGCCCGCCGCTATCGCACCACGTTGGCGATGCTCTTTCTGGACTTGGATCGCTTTA
>JANORU010000385.1:0-5413 GCA_031415475.1 Hyphomicrobium sp. | reverse complement strand
CAGGCTGTTCTTTGCCATGATACCGTCGATCGCCATGCGCAGCGCCACCCAGGCGCCCGAAATCGATGCGGTGCGCGTGCCGCCATCGGCCTGGATGACATCGCAGTCGATCGAGATCTGGCGTTCGCCGAGTTTCTGCAGATCGACGACGGCGCGCAACGCCCGGCCGATCAGCCGCTGGATTTCCTGAGTGCGGCCAGACGGGTGGCCAACGGTCGCTTCCCGCCGTGTCCGGTCGGTGGTGGCGCGCGGCAGCATTCCGTATTCCGCCGTCACCCAGCCGCGGCCCTGACCCTTGAGCCACGGGGGAACACGCTCTTCAAGGCTCGCCGTGCACAGCACGTGCGTATTGCCGAATTTGATCAGGCACGAGCCTTCGGCGTGCATCGAGACGGCGCGTTCGAACGACACCCGCCGCAGCTCGTCCGGCCGGCGTTTGGAGGGGCGAATAGAGGTCGGATCGGACAAAGGAGGCTCCGCTATTGGGCTCGGGTTCTTGGAACGGCCGGACCGTAGGTGAGCCGAACGGCAACTGCAACCCGAAACAAGCGAATTCACGGTGATTAACGCAGCCTCATTTGACGGCACCGCCGCGCGTTCCTAGAGCGCATTGCGATCCGATGGAATCGGATCGGCGCTCTAGGATTTTGCTTTGTCGCATTATCGGCGACGAACCGGTGGCCACTTCGTCGGAAAATGCTCTAGACTCCCGCGAAGATGACCGAGCCACTTTCCGAAATCGCCCGGCTGAACGAACGATCGCGCGCCATCCTGCGCCACATCGTCGAGGGCTACCTCATGACCGGCGAACCGGTCGGCTCGCGCAACCTGTCGCGCCTGCTGCCGATGACGCTGTCGCCAGCCTCGATCCGCAACGTCATGTCTGATCTGGAGGCGTCGGGTCTCATCTATGCCCCGCATACCTCGGCCGGCCGGCTGCCAACGCAGACCGGCCTTCGCTTGTTCGTCGACGGCCTGCTCCAAATCGGCAACCTGACCGAGGACGAGCGCCGTCTGATAGAGGCGCAGATTGCTGCCACCCGCTCCACGTCGATGGAAAAAGTTCTCGGCGAGGCCATGGATGTGGTGTCGGGCCTGTCGCATTGCGCCGGTGTGGTGCTGGCCGAAAAGCAGGTGGCGGCGCTGAAGCAGGTTGAGTTCGTGCCGCTCGATTCCGGCCGGGCGCTCGCCGTGCTGGTATCCGAAGACGGCCACGTCGAAAACCGGATCGTCACGTTGCCGCCGGGATTGCCGGCCTCCGCTTTGATCGAGGCGACCAACTATCTGAACCGCCACGTTCGCGGGCTGACATTGCCGGATGCGCGCCAGCACATCGAGCGCCAGCTCTCGCTCGTCCGCGCCGAACTCGACGGCCTGACGCAGAAGGTCGTCAAAGCCGGCCTCGCTGAATGGTCCGGCGGCGATGCTGATCGCAAGAGCCTAATCGTGCGCGGTCAATCCAACTTGTTGAAGGACCTGACGGCGGCCGAAGATCTTGAGCGCATCCGCCAACTGTTCGACGACATCGAATCGAAAAGCGAACTCGTGCAAATCCTAGGGTCCGCCGATACCGCCGAAGGCGTCCGAATATTCATTGGGTCTGAGAACAAGCTGTTTTCGCTGTCGGGATCGTCGCTGGTGGTGGCTCCATTCCACGACGAGAGCCGCAAAGTGGTCGGCGTACTCGGTGTCATCGGCCCGACGCGGCTCAACTATGCGCGTATTATTCCGATGGTCGATTATACCGCGCGACTTGTTGGCCGCCTGCTCACTTGATTTTTGCGGCACTTCAGCCGATATCCGCCCGGCGCCGCTGTCATCCGGCCGTTTTCTCAAAATATGAGCTTTGACCTGATGTCCGACCCTAAAACGCAAGACGATACCACACCCGCCGATCAGCCCCCGTCCGCTGCAGTCACTCCCGACTCGCCTGTGTCTTCAGACGCGACGCCGGAATCGGCAGCGGCTGGCGCTGGAGAAATCGGCGCGGACCAGCTGAAAGCCATCATCGCGACGCTACAATCCGATCTCGACTCGCAAAAGAACCAGATGCTTCGCCTGATCGCCGACATGGACAATCTCCGCAAACGCACCGAGCGAGAGAAGGAAGAAGCCGCCAAGTACGCCATCACCAAATTCGCCCGGGACCTGGTCGTCGTCGCCGACAATTTCGAACGTGCCATCGCCGCCGTGCCGCAAGGTGCAGCCGAACAGGACCCGGCACTCGAAAGCCTCGTTGAAGGCGTCTCGATGACCGAGCGTGAACTGGTCAGCGTGCTCGAAAAACACGGCGTCACGCGCATCAGTCCAATGGGCGAACCGTTCAGCCCGCACTTTCATCAAGCGATGATGGAAGTGCAGAATCCGGACGTCGCGCCGAACACCGTGATGCAGGTGTTCCAGCCCGGCTATCTGATCGATGATCGAGTTCTGCGCCCGGCGATGGTGGTCGTTGCCAAAGGTGGCGCTAAGCCAGTGAAGGCGGAGTCTGTGTCGCAAGACACCATCGCCGAGCCGGACAATGACTCGACCGGAAGCGGTCCGGCCTAGAAGTTGGCGCGCGTTACTCTCCTCAAGGTCAGATTGATCCGTCCGCCGCCGGGCAAGAGCGTCGATGTCCCGACCACCACCTTATCGATGCCGTGGTAGGCGAGGCGTGCCGGCCCGCCGAGCACGGCAATGTCGCCGGACGCGAGCGTGACGCGCACTTTGGGGTCGGTGCGCTTCAGGCCGCCGACGTGGAACACCGCGCTGTCGCCAAGCGAGATCGATAGGACCGGAGCGCGCGGCTCGTGCTCGTCGGCGTCCCGGTGACTGCCCATCTTGGCACCGGCGGCATACCGATTGATCAGACAGGCCTCAGGCGGTGCGGCAAAACCGGTGTAGGCCTGCCAAAGCTTAAGCAGGAGCGGCGGCATAGGCGGCCAGGGCCGGCCCGTATCAGGGTGCGACGGCTGATACCGGTAACCGTTGTCTTTGTCGGACACCCATCCGAGCGGTCCGCAGTTGGTCATTTGCACCGAAAATGGCTTGCCGGTCTTGGGCATGCGAGGCGTAAACCAGGGCGCCGCCTGAGCAATTGTGTCGATCATGGCCAGCAGTTCGGCTTGGCGAGGCGCGTCGAGAGCCCCTGGGCTGTGGACAAATCCGTCGACCAAACGCGTGTCCGTCATGCCACGTCCCCTCGAGTGTAAGCAAAATACGCGTTCAGCACCGAAAATCCCCGTCCGCGCGCTCGGGTCCCGTTGCGCCGCGTGAGCGCCGCCCTATATATCCCGCCAGAAGAGTTCAAGCCCCTGGGAACCGAACCACCCCCCGCCTCTAAACGGGCCGGGACCCGCGCTGGATGCCTGACCGGATCCAGCCGGTTCGCCAATTTAACAAGGACGTTGCGACCATGGCTAAAGTTATCGGTATCGATCTCGGCACCACCAATTCGTGCGTGGCCGTTATGGAAGGCGGCAAGCCCCGCGTTCTGGAGAACGCCGAAGGCATTAACACCACGCCGTCGATCGTGGCCTTTGCCGATGACGGCGAACGTCTCGTTGGCCTGCCGGCCAAGCGCCAGGGCGTCACCAACCCGACCGGTACGCTGTTTGCCATCAAGCGGCTGATCGGCCGCCGCTTCGACGACCCGATGGTCGAGAAGGACAAAAAGCTCGTCCCCTACACGATCGTTAAGGGCCCGACCGGCGACGCGTGGGTCGAGGTCGACGGCAAGACATTTTCGCCGCAGCAGATCTCGGCCTTCATTCTCCAGAAGATGAAAGAGACGGCGGAAGCCAAGCTTGGCGAAACCGTCACGCAGGCGGTCATTACCGTTCCGGCCTACTTCAACGATGCCCAGCGTCAGGCGACCAAGGACGCCGGCCGCATTGCCGGCCTGGAAGTGCTGCGCATCATCAACGAGCCGACAGCGGCAGCGCTCGCTTATGGCCTCGACAAGAAGAAGGATGCCAAGGCGAGCACCATAGCCGTCTACGACCTCGGCGGCGGTACCTTCGACATTTCGATTCTGGAAATCGGCGACGGTGTGTTCGAAGTGAAGTCGACGAACGGCGATACGTTCCTCGGCGGCGAAGACTTCGACATGAAGCTCGTGTCGTATCTGGCGGACGAGTTCAAGAAGTCGAACGGCATCGATTTGCGCAACGACAAGCTCGCCCTGCAGCGTCTCAAGGAAGCAGCCGAAAAGGCCAAGATCGAGCTGTCGTCGTCGGCGCAGACCGAAATCAACCTGCCGTTCATCACCGCCGATGCCTCGGGCCCGAAGCATCTGACCATGAAGCTGACGCGCGCCAAGCTCGAAAGCCTGGTCGACGATCTGATTGAAAAGACCAAGAACCCTTGCATTCAGGCTCTCAAAGATGCCGGTCTGAAGGCGGCTGAAATCGACGAAGTCGTCCTTGTCGGCGGCATGACGCGCATGCCGAAGGTCCAGCAGATCGTCAAGGAGTTGTTCGGTAAAGAACCGCACAAGGGCGTCAATCCGGACGAAGTCGTTGCCGTCGGCGCCGCCATTCAGGGTGGCGTGCTGAAGGGCGAGGTCAAGGACGTTCTGCTGCTCGACGTGACACCGCTGTCGCTCGGCATCGAAACGCTCGGCGGCGTCTTCACGCGCCTCATCGATCGCAACACGACCATCCCGACCAAGAAGGGCCAGGTGTTCTCGACCGCCGAGGACGCTCAGGGCGCCGTCACCATTCGCGTCAGTCAGGGCGAGCGCGAAATGGCGGCTGACAACAAGCTGTTGGGTCAGTTCGATTTGGTTGGCCTGCCGCCGGCGCCGCGCGGCGTTCCGCAGATCGAAGTCACGTTCGACATCGACGCCAACGGCATCGTGCATGTTTCGGCCAAGGACAAGGCAACCACGAAAGAGCAGTCGATCCGCATTCAAGCCTCGGGCGGCTTGTCGGAAGGCGACATTGAGAAGATGGTCAAGGACGCCGAGGCGCACGCTGCCGAAGACAAGAAGAAGCGTGAGCTGGTCGAAGCGCGCAATCAGGCGGAAGCACTGATCCACGCGACGGAAAAGCAGCTCGCCGAGAACGCATCGAACGCCGGAGTGGCGGCCGCCAAGGCCGACATCGAGACTGCAATCTCGACCGCCAAGGGCGCCGTCAAGGGCGAAGATGCGGATGCCATCAAGGCGGCGACCAACACGTTGGCCCAAGCAGCCATGAAGATCGGCGAAGCGATCTACAGCGCGGCCGGTGCAGCCGGCGTTGACGACGACGGCAGCGCCAGCGGCGAAGCCGACCTCGGTAGCGACGACGTGGTCGACGCCGACTTCGAAGAGGTCAAGGACGACAAGAAGAAGTCCGGCTAACATCAAGACTTGAGAGCCGTTGCAGGCACTAATCCGGCAACGGCTCTTGTTATGCTGCAAAGCTTGAAAACACTCGCAAGCGCG
>JANORU010000384.1:0-4325 GCA_031415475.1 Hyphomicrobium sp. | reverse complement strand
GATAGTCGTTGCCGAGATCGCCGGTCAGAGCATCATCACCATCCGAGCCGTAGAGGCTATCGTTGCCGGCGCCGCCGTTCATCGTGTCGTTGCCAGCGCCGCCATCCATGACGTCGTTACCAGCTTCGCCATAGACCTTGTCGTTGCCGTCTTGACCCGACATGCTGTCGTTCTCAGTGCCGCCGTACAGCGTGTCGTTGCCGGTGCCGCCGTACATGAAATCGATGCCGGCATCGCCGTAGACGATGTCGTTGTCAGCGCCGCCGTTCAACGTGTCGACGCCTGCGCCGCCGAACAGCGTGTCGTTGCCGGCATCGCCATTGACGGTGTCGTTTTCGGTGAATCCAGCGAGGTAGTCGTTGTCAGCGCCGCCGTGCAGCACATCCATGCCCTGGCTGCCGTAAATCTTGTCGGCGCCAGCATCGCCATAGATCGTATCGTTGCCGTTTTCCCCATACAGGGTGTCATTGCCGAAGCGGCCATTGATGAAGTCGTTGCCGAAGCCCGCGAACACTTCGTTGGCAAGGCCATCGCCGAAGAAATAGTCGTTAAAGGCTGTCAGCTTGAAGGATTCAATCGAAACAAACGTGTCGCCGAGGGCCCAGCCCGAGTTGACTACAGCGTTGTTGAGATCCATCGTGACGTACTGCTTGGCCGAGTTGTACGAGACGCTGTCGACGCCTGCGAGGCCGTTGTAGTCTTCGTCGCCATTGATCGCGACGAAGATGTCGCGCGAAGTCGTGCCCAAACGCTGAACCATAATAATTCTCCCAGAAGCCACAATTGACCCGGGGAAATTTTTACGGGAAAAGTTCTTAAGAACTCTTCAGCAACGTATTCGTATTGAAAATGATTTTTATCCCAACATTTTACGATTTTTTAATCATCTTTGGACGTCGCAAAACTGCGAGCTGAAGCGATCGATGAAGTGCCGCGAAGGCCGTTGGGACGTTCGATCTCGCCGGGTCCCTACAAAGTAAGGTGGGCGCCATGTGTCCGGAACCACGGCTCCAGACAGGGACAGCTCCCTGGCAGATCTTATAGGCCCTGGAGATTCATTTGTCCCTGACGAGCCCCGCAGCACGCGAAGTGTACGCCATCAGTTGAAAGAAATCGAGCCCAGCCTACCACCCACGGATGCGGCGAGACATCACTTGGCTCTCTTTTCGCGGACGACAGCACCTGCGCCGTCACGCGGTGAGCTGTCTGCGGCGTTGGCGGCCGCCAACTGCTGCAACGCGGCGATGCCAGCGTCCTGCACAGGCTCGGTGGCATCGAACAGTTCGTCGGCGATCAGCAATGCGGTCATCAGGAACAATTGCGCTTCGCCAGCCTTGCCGACGTCGCGCACCAGTCCATCGAGCTTTGAGCCGACGTAATCCGCCAGCGCAGCAAGGCGCGGCTCGTCACCGTCCTCGCACGCCAAACGATATGTACGGCCATTCAAGGTCAATGCGACCTGACCCATGGTCGGCTCCCGCTCTCAGGCCTCAAACTCAGCCCTCATCAAGCGATTGCTGACAGATTCGGGGGCAAGAAGCGATGCCGGGCGGCCGTCAATCCAGGCGCTGCAGGGCGCCATTTAGCGAATCAAGCACCCAATCAATGCGATTGACCGTTTCGTCCCGGGCGCTCTCGAGCACGGCGATACGGGCTTGAGCGACCGCCAATTCGCTTTCAAGCGCCTTGATCCTGAGCGCAGGTGCCGGCCCATCGGCAGCGTCAGCGGCGGCTGTCACGCCGGCCGTCGCGCGATTGAGCGCTCGTTTTGTCTTGCCCATTTGCCCCTGGGTCATGCTGTTGCCCGCTGATGAAATGCGCTTGCTGCCCGCAGCCGGATGACTGGCTTGGGAACGGTGCGCTCCAGACCACGACGAAAGATCAAGAACATAGGTCGCGACGCGCTCCGGCGCAACTGCAAGTGCAGCGGCTGTCTTTGATTTTTCACCGGTTTTTCAGGGCTGTTCGCGAACCTGCGACCGCATGAACTTACGCTTTGCCGCCTTGACAGTCATGCTCCGCGCCAAGTTAATGGCGCCCGTTCGCGCTCAAAGCAGTGTCATTGCAGCGGGCGCGCGAGATCTCTCGAGAAAAATGTGGAGGAACGACACATGGCCGTTAAGGTCGCGATTAACGGTTTTGGCCGCATCGGACGCAACGTTTTGCGCGCTATCGTCGAAAGTGGCCGCACCGACATCGAAGTCATCGCCATCAACGACCTCGGCCCGGTCGAAACCAACGCACACTTGCTGCGCTACGACAGCGTGCACGGCCGCTTTCCGCATGAGGTGAAAGTGGCGGGCGACACGATCGACGCCGGCCGCGGCCCGATCAAAGTCACGGCCATCAAAAATCCTGCCGAACTGCCGCACGGCGCCATGGGCGTCGATATCGCGCTCGAATGCACCGGCATCTTCACGTCGAAGGACAAAGCCAAGCTGCATCTCGATGCCGGCGCCAAGCGTGTGCTGGTCTCAGCTCCGGCCGACGGCGCCGATTTGACAGTCGTCTACGGCGTCAACCACGACAAGCTGACCAAGGACCACCTCGTCGTCTCGAATGCCTCGTGCACGACCAACTGCCTGGCACCGGTCGCCAAGGTGCTGCACGACCTTGTCGGTATCGACAAAGGCTTCATGACCACGATCCACGCCTACACCGGCGACCAGCCGACGCTCGACACCCTGCACAAGGACCTCTATCGCGGCCGCGCGGCATCCCTGTCGATGATACCGACGACCACGGGTGCGGCCAAGGCCGTCGGTCTCGTGCTGCCCGAACTGAACGGCCGGCTCGACGGTACGTCGATCCGCGTTCCGGTCCCCAACGTTTCGGTGGTCGATTTCAAGTTCCTGTCGAAGCGCGAGACCACGGTCGCCGAGATCAATGCAGCGATCAAAGCGGCGGCGGCTGGCGCGCTGAAAGGTGTGCTCGGCGTCACCGATCAGCCGAACGTGTCGAGCGACTTCAACCACGATCCGCGCTCGTCGATCTTCCACCTCGACCAGACCAAGGTGATGGACGGCAAGCTGGTGCGCGTGCTCTCCTGGTACGACAACGAGTGGGGCTTCTCCAACCGCATGGCCGACACGGCGGTGGCGATGGGGAAGTTGATTTAACCGACATCGACAACGGGCGCCTTATGCGCCCGTTGTCATTCCAACCATTTGCAGCCGCGTTTTGCGACCAGACGGAGACAGACATGACCGAAACGCTTGAGACAATCGCCCGCGCCCTCGTCGCGCCCGGCAAAGGCATTCTCGCCGCCGACGAAAGCTCCGGCACCATCAAAAAACGCTTCGACAAGATCAACACCGTCTCAACCGAGGACAGCCGCCGCGACTATCGCGAAATGCTGTTTCGCGCGACCGACGCCATGACAAACCACGTCTCCGGCGTGATTTTGTATGATGAGACGATCCGTCAAAAAGCAAAAGACGGCACGCCGCTGACCGCGATCATGAAAGCGGCCGGCTCGATCCCCGGCATCAAGGTCGATACCGGCGCCAAAGCCCTCGCCGGCCCGACGGCCAGCATTGAAACCATCACGGAAGGTCTCGACGGCCTGCGCGAACGCCTCGCCGAGTACCACAAGTTGGGGGCAAGATTCGCAAAATGGCGCGCGGTCATCACGATTGCCGATGGCTGTCCGACGTGGAACTGCGTCAAGGCCAACAGCCACGCGCTCGCCCGCTACGCGATCCTCTGCCAGGAAGCCGGCATCGTGCCGATCGTCGAACCCGAAGTGCTGATGGACGGCGAGCACGCCAGCCACGACATCGACGAATGCTATCGCGTCACGGAGTGGACGTTGCGCAGCGTGTTCCGCGAACTCTATGACGCGCGCGTCAACCTCGACGGCATGATCCTGAAGCCCAACATGATCGTCCCCGGCCAGAAATCATCGAAGCAGGCGAGCGCCACCGAGGTTGCCGAGAAAACCGTGCGCTGCCTCAAGGCGACCGTGCCGTCATCGGTTCCAGGCATCGCCTTCCTGTCGGGCGGCCAGTTGGATGCAACTGCGACCGAACACTTGTCGTTGATGAATGCGATGGGTGGGTTGCCGTGGTCGCTGACATTCTCCTATGGCCGCGCACTTCAAGCCGCCGCATTGTCCGCCTGGGGCGGCAAGACCGAAAACGTCGCCGCCGGTCAGCGCGCATTCACGCATCGGGCGAAGATGAACTCGCTCGCCGCACTCGGCAAATGGGACGCGAAGTTGGAGAAGGCGGCTTAGGTCGGCCTTTCAGCACTGACATCAAAAGGGCCGGCTGAGGTAATCAGCCGGCCCTTCGCGTTTTCTAACGTTTGGTCGGGAGGCGCCT
>JANORU010000383.1:0-2875 GCA_031415475.1 Hyphomicrobium sp. | reverse complement strand
GTTGCCGCCGCCAAGGGCAAGTGATGCGGATGGCGGCACGCGCGCTTTTGACAATGGCTGGGATTGCTCTGGCATTTGTGCCCGGCTTGTTCCGTGTGGACGGCGCAATGGCCGAGGATCGCCACGGTTTGTCGATCTTCGGCGATCTGAAGTACGCGCCGGACTTCAAGCATTTTGAGTATGTGAATCCGGATGCACCGAAGACCGGGCGTGTGTCGCAGATCGGCTCGGCGGGGCGCATCACGTTCGATAGCTTCAATGACTTCATTCTCAAGGGTGACCGGGCCCAGGGTCTAGAACTTCTCTACGACTCGCTGATGGTCCGCGCCTTCGACGAGCCGGATGCGGTTTATGGCTTGATTGCTTTAAGTGCCGACGTTGCGGCCGACGAAATGTCGGTGACGTTCAAACTCCGTCCCGGCGCGAAGTTTGCTGATGGGTCGCAGATAACCGCTGGCGACTGCGTGTTCACGCTCGAGACGCTCAAAACCAAGGGTCATCCGAGCTATCAGATCTCACTGCGCGATGTGGTCAAGGCCGAGGCGCTCGACGCTGCGACCGTGCGCTACACCTTCCAGGGCACGCTCGTGCGCTCGCTGCCGATCACGGTGGCGCTTCTACCCGTGCTGCCGAAGGCCTACTACGCAACGCGCGATTTTGAAAAAACGTCGCTCGATAAACCGCTCGGCTCCGGACCCTACGAGATCAAGGAGTTCAAGCAAGGCACGTACGTCACGTTCGCGCTCCGGCCGGGCTATTGGGCCAAGGACCTGAACGTCAATCGCGGCCAGCATAACTTTACAGAAGTCCGTTACGACTATTTCCGCGACCGCACGCTGGAACTTGAGGGCCTGCTCGCCGCGACGTTCGATTTTCGCGAAGAGTTCACGTCCAAGGATTGGGCAACGGGCTACGACAAGCCCTCTGTCAAAGACGGCCGCCTGATCCGCCAGACGATTCCCGACGAGCGGCCGTCCGGTGCGCAGGGCTTTTTTCTCAATGCCCGTCGTGAGGTGTTCAAGGACGCGCGCGTTCGCAAAGCGCTGGGGCTGGCGTTCGATTTCGAGTGGAGCAATCGCAATCTTTTTTTCGGGCTCTATACCCGCACCAACAGCTTCTTCGAGAACTCGGAGATGAAGGCGACCGGGTTGCCGTCGCCCGAGGAACTGGCCCTGCTTGAGCCGTTCAAGGACAAGCTGCCGAAGGACGTGTTCGACGCCCCTTACGCTGCGCCGGTGACCGATGGTTCCGGCAACCTGCGCGAAAATCTCAGGGCAGCGGGCAAGCTTCTGGCCGACGCCGGCTGGACGATGACACCGGCCGATGGATTGCTGCGCAACGCCAGCGGCAAGACCTTAGCGTTCGAGTTCCTGATTTATGAGTCGGGATTCGAGCGCATCATCGGGCCATACATCAAGAACCTCAGAAGCATCGGTATTGACACTACGCAACGCCGCGTCGATCCCGCGCAGTATGAAAGCCGCATCAAGTCGTTCGATTTCGATGTCACCGTGCAGCGCTATGCGCTCAATCTGACGCCGGGTATCGAGGTCAAGAACTACTGGGGCAGCGAAGCCGCCAAGACCGACGGCAGCTTCAACCTTGCCGGCATCGCCGATCCGGTGGTCGATGCCTTGGCTGAGAAAATCATCCTTTCGAAGTCGCGCACTGAGATGACGGTTGCGACGCGTGCCCTCGACCGGGTGCTGCGTGCCGGTCACTACTGGGTACCGCACTGGTACAAGGCGGCGCACAATCTGGCGTTCTGGAACAAGTTCTCGTGGCCGGCGGTCAAGCCAAAGTATGAGCGGGGTGCGCTGCAGACGTGGTGGTACGACGAAGCGAAAGCTGCCACATTGAAACCGAATTGAATCGGGACACCTCATGGCCGCCTACCTTTTGAAGCGCATTCTGCTGATTTTCCCGACGCTCATCGGCATCATGCTGATCAGCTTCGTGATCATTCAGTTTGCTCCTGGTGGACCCGTTGAGCGGGTGATGGCGCAATTGACCGGCACCGGCGGCTCGGCGACCGAGCGGTTCGGCGGTGGTGGTGGCAATGAGGTGGCGGGCGGCGGCTCGGCAGCCGGCGCCAGCGGCGCGGAATCGCTTAATTCAAAATATCGCGGTGCGCAGGGCCTCGATCCGGAATTCATCAAGAGCCTCGAAAAGCAGTTCGGCTTCGACAAGCCGGCCCACGAGCGCTTCTTCCTGATGATGAAGAATTACCTCGTGTTCGATTTCGGCGAGAGCTATTTCCGCAGCATCTCGGTCCTTGATCTCATCAAGGAAAAGCTGCCGGTCTCGATTTCACTCGGGATTTGGATGACGCTGATCACGTATCTGATCGCCATTCCGCTCGGCATTCGCAAGGCGGTGCACGATGGCGAGAAATTCGATACCTGGACGAGTACGGTTCTGGTGATCGGCTATGCCCTGCCAGGCTTCCTCGTCGCTGTGCTGCTGCTCGTGCTGTTTGCCGGATCGTCGTTCTTCCAGTGGTTTCCGTCGCGCGGGTTGACGTCCGACAACTGGGAACAGTTGTCGATGTTCGGCAAGGTGATCGACTACTTCTGGCATCCGACCTTGCCGTTGATCGCCATGGCGCTCGGCACGTTCACGACCATGACGTTCCTGACCAAGAACTCGTTCCTCGACGAGATCCGCAAGCAGTATGTGATGACCGCGCGCGCCAAGGGCTGCAGCGAACGCCAGGTGCTGTACAACCACATTTTCCGCAACGCGATGCTGATCGTGATCGCGGGCTTTCCGAGCGCGTTCAT
Organism: Hyphomicrobium sp.; assembly: GCA_031415475.1. Lineage (GTDB taxonomy): Bacteria > Pseudomonadota > Alphaproteobacteria > Rhizobiales > Hyphomicrobiaceae > JAGVSR01. Next base: position 92 of record JANORU010000383.1, on the reverse strand, counting down.
TCACGCCTTCTTCTCCGGCTCGCTGTTGATCGAGACAATCTTCTCGCTCGATGGCCTCGGCCTGCTCGGTTTCGAGAGCGTCTTGAACCGCG
>JANORU010000382.1:0-2745 GCA_031415475.1 Hyphomicrobium sp. | reverse complement strand
CAGCGCTAAAACGTCGAGGGTCCTGGTCTCGTATTCGCTACCGGACGAAATGGTATCGATCGCGAACTCAACGCCTGCAGCAACGCCCGTTGAACTGACAAAGCGGCCCTTGAGGCCGACGGTTTGGACCCCGCCGCTGAGCGTCACATTTCCCGTTCCCCAAATGGCGACCGCCCGGCCGTCGCCAAGTGTGACGGCGTCACTGCCAAGCTGCACGCCGGCGATCACGGTATTCAGCACGAACTCACCTGTGACCGGAACGCCCGACGGCGAAAAGATCCGGGCCATGATATCGGTCGTGACGGAAAGACCCGATGAGGTGCGTGTGTCCGCCCAGGTGGTCAGAAAATTGCCGTTGCCGAGCCGGGTGACGGCGGGCGAGAATTCGCCACCCGTTGCCGCCGTCGACAGATTGAATTCGCCGGCCGCCGCCGCACCCGATGGCGAAAATAAGCGCGCCTGCGCGTCGCCAACCGTCGAAGAGTTTTCGACATCGAAATCGCTGTTCCAGATCGCCAGAAATCCGCCGGCCTCGGTTGAGGCGATCTTCGGCTGCTCGATGTATTTGTTGGTCGGCACGCTATCGGTCAGCACCGGCGTCGTCTTGATCGTACCGAGCGGATCGAGCGTCGAAACATTGAGCGATTCCGTGCCGCCCGTCGTCGTGTTCCAGGTGGCCACCATGCGGCCCGTGTCGAGCCGCGTCACGCGAATGACGTCGAAGCTCGACGTCAGCGTCGTCGCCCCGGAGTACGGCTGTATGATCTGCGCGTTGGTGAGACGAGTAATGGCCATAGATGGAACCCTTTTTGAGTTCCTTCACAATGCCCTACCAAGCTTCAAATCCAGGTTGCCAATTTCAATAAAACTTTAATAATTCTGCCGCTCGCAGAGGCATTTTCGCCGCCGCGCACCCCAACACCGTCGGTCTTTTGTGCCGCCTTTCCAATGTTAACTTCAAGCGGGCTGACGCAGCCGCCGGCTAGAGGCTAATGGCCAAACCCGGTCGCTGCAGCAAGATGTTGAATTCCTGCCACTATCCCGCCCCTTCGACCCCGCCGCATTGCCGTCTGCCCACGCCTCGGCTAGATCATCGGCCATGGCCAAAACTCCCAAGACACCCCCCGTAAAATCCGCTCCCGCCGGCGTTCGCCTGCGCGCCGATTTGATGAAAACGATCCACGTGCGCGGCGCGCGCGAGCACAATCTGAAGAACGTCGATCTCGAAATTCCGCGCGACGCGCTGGTTGTCTTCACGGGTCTCTCAGGCTCCGGCAAATCTTCGCTGGCGTTTGATACGATCTACGCCGAGGGCCAGCGCCGCTACGTCGAGAGCCTCTCGGCCTACGCCCGCCAGTTCCTCGAAATGATGCAGAAGCCGGATGTCGACCACATCGACGGCCTGTCGCCCGCGATCTCGATCGAGCAGAAGACGACCAGCAAGAACCCGCGTTCGACCGTCGGCACGGTCACCGAGATTTACGACTACCTGCGCCAGCTGTTCGCACGCGTCGGCGTGCCCTATTCGCCGGCGACGGGCCTCCCCATCGAAACCCAGACCGTCTCACAGATGGTCGATCGCGTGCTGGCACTTCCCGAAGGCACGCGCCTCCTGCTGCTCGCGCCGGTCGTGCGCGGCCGCAAGGGCGAGTATAAGAAGGAATTGGCAGAGTGGCAGAAGAAGGGCTACCAGCGCGTCAAGATCAACGGCACGGTTTATGAGATCGGCGACGCGCCCAAGCTCGACAAGAAATTCAAGCACGACATCGACGTCGTCGTCGACCGCATCGTCGTCAAGGCCGACCTCGGCACGCGGTTGGCGGACTCATTCGAACAAGCCCTCAAGCTCGCCGACGGCCTCGCCATCACCGAGTATGTCGACAAGCCACTCGGCAAGGACGACACCGAAGGCGCCAATAAATCCAAGAACGACACGCACGAGCGGATCGTGTTCTCGGCCCGCTTTGCCTGCCCGGTCTCGGGCTTCACGATCGACGAAATTGAGCCGCGCCTGTTTTCGTTCAACGCCCCGGCCGGCGCCTGTCCGACCTGCGACGGCCTCGGCTCGGAACTGAAATTCGAACCCGAGCTGGTCGTGCCGGATTCCGAACGGAGCCTCGAAAAGGGCGCCATTTATCCGTGGGCCAAGACCGGCGCCACCTCGCCCTACTACGAGCAGACGCTCGAAAGTCTCGCCAAGCACTACAAGGTGTCGATGAAGACGCCGTGGGAGCGGCTGCCCAAACACGAGCAGCTCGCGATCCTCTACGGCTCCGGCGACGAAGACATCGAACTCACCTACTGGGACGGCACTCGCAACTACAAAACCGTGAAACCGTTCGAAGGCGTGATCGGCAACATCGAGCGGCGCTGGCGTGAAACCGATTCAGACTGGGTGCGCGAGGAACTGTCGCGCTATCAGGCCGCCCACCCGTGCGAAGCCTGCTCCGGTTACCGGCTGAAACCGCAGTCGCTCGCCGTCAAGATCAACGAAAAACACATCGGCGAAGTTGGCAATCTCTCGATCAAGGCGGCGAACCAGTGGTTCGAGGTGCTGCCGAAAGCGCTCACCAAAAAGCAAAATGAAATCGCGGTCCGCGTTCTGAAAGAAATCCGCGAACGTCTGCAATTCCTGAACGACGTCGGCCTCGATTATCTCACCCTGTCACGCGGGTCCGGCACGCTCTCCGGCGGCGAAAGCCAGCGCATCCGGCTCGCGTCCCAGATCGGTTCCGGCCTCACGGG
>JANORU010000381.1:0-8818 GCA_031415475.1 Hyphomicrobium sp. | reverse complement strand
GCGGCGCACAGCGGCTTTTGCGCTTTGCACGTATAGCGGCCGTGCAGAATAAGCCAGTGGTGTGCGTGAAACGCAAACTCGGCCGGGATAATTTTTAGCAAATTTTCCTCGACCGCGAGCGGCGTCTTGCCGTTCGAGAAGCCGATCCGGTTCGAAACGCGAAACACGTGGGTATCGACCGCCATGGTCGGATGCCCAAACGCCATGTTGAGCACGACGTTTGCAGTTTTGCGGCCGACGCCCGGCAGCGCTTCGAGCGCGTCGCGATCCTCAGGCACCACGCCGCCATGCTCGGCAAGCAGCCGCTCGGACAACAGAATGACGTTCTTCGCCTTGTTGCGAAAGAGCCCGATGCTCTTGACGTAGTCGCGAACGCAATCCTCGCCGAGCGCCACCATTATGGCCGGCGTGTCGGCAGCCTTGAACAGCGCCCGCGTCGCCTTGTTGACGCCGGCGTCGGTCGATTGCGCCGAGAGCACCACCGCGACCAGAAGTGTAAATGGATTGATGTGTTCCAACTCGCCCTTGGGTTCAGGCTCGCGGGCGTGGAACCGGGTGAAGATTTCGGCAACTTCGCGGCTCGAAAGCCGGGCCCGCGAGGCGACTTTGCGGGTGACCTTGCCGGCCGCCTCGCTGCCGGCCTTGGCGGGCTGCTTGGTCGCGTGTTTTTTTGCTGGTGGGGACTTCATCTCGGCCGTCCGTGGGGTTAGTCTTCCGACATGACTGAAGACTCGACCGCCACGCAAGAGGAACGCGCCTTCCGCGCCGTCCTTCATCAACACAGATCGCTGCCGCCCGAGGGGTTTGTCGCCCTGATGGTGTTCATTTGCTTTGTCAGTATCGCAACCAGCGTCGCCTTTTTCGTCATCGGGGCCTGGCCGGTGCTGGGTTTTTATGGGCTCGACGTGCTGGCGATTTATGTTGCCTTCAAGCTCAACTACCGCGCCGCCAAAGCCCACGAAGTCATCGAGGTGACGCCCGAGGTGCTCAAGATCACACAGGTTGCGGCGACGGGGAAAAGCCGGACGTTCGACTTCAATCCCTATTGGGCGCGGGTGCGTTTTTCAGAGTGGCCCGACGGCCGCGCATTCCTGAAGATCGCCTCGCACGGCAAGGAGTTCGAGTTCGGAACGTTTCTCAATCCGGATGAGAAGAAGGATTTCGCCAAGGCGCTTGAAAATGCGCTTTCCCTCGCGCGGGCCGGGTCGTTCGCATAGCTTGCTTCAGTCGTCGAGCATGGCGAGCGCGGCGCGGCGGTCGCTGGGTTTGAGCTTCAAGAGTTGAGCCCGCGCGGCTTTAACATCTTTTTCGGAACTGGTTTCGGCCGCCTTGGCCAGCGCCTGCGTCGCCGCGTGATCGGCGCCACAAATGAAAGCCAGTGCCTTGGCGAGGCGGCCCATTATGGCCGGATCGATTTTGGTTTCATCCATGAGACTTACTTGAACCTTCCGCCGCGCTGCAGAACTTCGATCTTATAGCCATCGGGGTCCTCGATGAAAAAGAATTTACCGAACGGCTGGCCGTCGTGGCTCATCTCTTTGATGTCCTTCGGTGCGAAGCCGGCAGCCGTGATGCGGGCGTGCTCGGCTTCGAGGCTCTCAACCACAAAGGCGATGTGGCCATAGCCGTTGCCGAGGTCGTAGGGCTCGGTGCGGCCCTTGTTGACCGTCAACTCGACTTCGAAATCGTTTTCGGGGTTGCTCATGTAGATAAGCGAGAAGTCTGGCCAGTCGCGCTTGTCCGCGACGCTCAAGCCGAAGCACTTGGCATAGAAATCGACCGAGCGCGCTTCTTCAAGCACCCGGATCATCATGTGGACGGCGTTGGGCATGGAAACCTTCCGACTAAAGCCACGGCCGCGTGGTGCTGGCTTGCTGCTCGTACGCCCCGATCGCAGCGTCCTTCTGCAACGTCAGACCAACGGCGTCGAGGCCGTTCAGCAGGCAGTGCTTCTTGAATGAATCGATCTCGAACTTAATGACGCCGCCATCGGGCCCGCGGATTTCTTGCGCTTCGAGATTGATGGTGATGGTCGCGTTGGCGCCGCGATTGGCATCGTCCATCAGCTTGTCGACGTCTTTTTGCGGCAGCTTGATGGGCAGAATGCCGTTCTGGAAGCAGTTGTTGTAGAAGATGTCGGCGAAGTCGGGCGCGATCACGCAGCGGATGCCGAAATCCAACAGCGCCCATGGCGCGTGCTCGCGCGAGGATCCGCAGCCGAAGTTGTCGCCGGTCACCAGAATGGTAGCCGCGCGGTACTGCGGCTTGTTCAAAACAAAGTCGGCGATCTCCTTGCCGGTCGCCGGATCGTAACGCATTTCAAAAAACAGCGATTTGCCGAGCCCGGTGCGCTTAATCGTTTTCAGGAACTGCTTGGGGATGATCATGTCGGTATCGATGTTGCGCAACGGCAGGGGAGCTGCAACCCCGGTCAACGTCGTGAATTTATCCATGATCGATCCTTATTCGTTCAAGTGCGCAGGCCATCGGCCAGTGCCCGGAAATAGCCTTCCGCCGCGATCAGCCGGTCGAGCCCATGGGACTCGGTCCGGGTGAGGGGCGTGGCCGCGGCCGGGCTTTGCGGCCCGGGACGAAGCTGTTCGAGGCGCCTTTTAACGCCTGCCAGCTTGCGGCCGTCAAGATGGTGCTGAAGCACAGTCACAATGGTCTCCACATAGCCGGAAATGCGGCCGAACTCGCGGATCAGGGTGCGCTCGGCCGTGCGGTTCTGGGGGTCGGATTCAAGCAATTGCAAAGCCTCGGAGGCCCGCGCCAGCGTGGCAGCGATTTGGTCGGCATAGCGGGCCACTTTTTCGCGCCGGGAGCCCTCCAGCGCCGCCAAGGCGCCCGCCCATTTGTGGAGCGTCTCCGCCAGCGCCAGAATGTGTTTCGAATAGTCGGATAGATGCATGGTCGCCTGAACCCGGTCAAAACGAGATGGGACCGGAGCGAGGATACTTGGCCTCAGGCGCGCGGGGATAACTTGGACGGTGACCGCCTTAACGAATACTTGGGTCGGCGTAGCACTTGCGCATGTACTCGCAGCGGTGCGAGCCGGAAAAGTGCATGCTGTCGCCTTTGGCCGGCGAAATGAACTGGCATACTTCCTCAAGGCCAGGCTCGGTCAACCAGCCTTGGCGGCGGCCGCGCTGGACGGCAAAACAATCGGCCGTTTCTTCGTCAGGGCCGCGGAACTGATGGCCGCACTCGTGGGCATAAATCCACTGCTTGACCGGTGTCGACAGCCGGTCGAGTAGCTTCGGATTCATGATGAGGAAGCCGGGATAGGCCGCGCCATAATCGTCGAGGCTGTTATCGAGCACCGTCGGCCGCTGTCCGCAAACCTGCCGCCGGCCATCGAGCTGCAACCGGCCGGGCGGAACGACTTCGGCGTCGCCGCCGACGTGGGCGGCGTATTCGTCGGCCGTCGGCACATCGTCATCGGCGCGGAGCTGCTGCGCAGTAAAAGCTGCCATCATCGCTGCGAGCGCGGCGAACAGGACCAAGCGAGCGATCATGCGGGAGCAAACCTCGAGCGGGTGTGACAGCACTTGGCGCCGAGCTGAGACTTTCTCTCAGGCGGGAGGCAATGGCAAGCCGATGTGCGCAAAACTTCCCCCGGTCCGCGATGGTTCCAACGAAGGTACGGTCAGACCGTAGCTTCCGTTTCAATGCCCTCCATATCCTCATCCGAAAAGCCGAAATGATGGCCAATTTCATGGACGAGCACATGGGTTATGAGATGGCCCAACTCTTCATCACTGCCGGACCATTCATCGATGATCGGCCGCCGGTACAGGAATACCATGTCGGGGCCTTGTGGCGCATCTGACACACTCTGCTTGTCGAGACTAACGCCCTGGTACAACCCGGTTAGGTCGAACGGATCTTCGATCCCCATCTCATCGAGAATGTCGTCGGTCGCAAAGTCCTCGACCCGGATGACGACGTCGCCGCACATCTGCCGGAACTCGGCTGGCAGCTTGTCCCAGCCAGCCGCCGCCATCGCCTCGAAATCGGCGAGGGACGGAGGCAGCGCGTGCCGCCAATCGGTGGTTCGTGACATCTGCAACCTCGCCCCCAAGCTGGACACGTGAGATAGGCCAAGGTGTCCCGGTTGTGAAGCGCAAGTTGGCGAACGGCCGTGAACCATAGCTTTACGCCCTGCTAACCGTGTTTGGGAGACGTCTTTGCCATGAGACTGAAATTTCAAGGTGCCGCACCTCATTGTGAGGCGTGAGCCAAGACCTCTACAAACTTGCCGCCGATCGCCGCCAGGCGCTGTTGTCAGAACTGCATGCGGGCGAGCGCGTACTCTATGCCGGCCAGCCCGACTGGCGGGCCGAGTTGGGCAAGCATATCGCGATCTTTCTGTTCGGACTGTTCTGGAGCAGCATTTCCTTCGTGTTTTTCGGCATCAGCGCCGCCAGTCTGCTTGGCCTTCATCCAATGATGACCGATGGCGTGCCGGCGGGTCTTGGACTGCAGCTCTTCGTATTTATCTTCTCGTTGCCGTTCGTCTCCATCGGCTGCGCATTTCTCTCGGCACCCTATCTCGGTATGCGCAAATCCAACGCCACGGTGCACGCCATTACCGATGCCCGTCTGATCAACCTGTACTTCGGCGCCGACAAGGGATGCGAGAGTTACAGGCTTACGACGATCAACTATGTCAAGCGCCACGACCGCAGCAACGGAACCGGCTCATTGTCGATTGGCTATGGCGTTGAAAAGGACTCCGATGGCGATACGCGTCCGTTGACCACCGACTGGTCCGGCATCCCCGACGCCAAACGTGCCGAAGCGATCATTCGCGACCAGGCGAAGTGGGTGAGGTAGCGGAGCGACGACTCAAAGCCCGATCAGCGATAGCAGGCTGGTGCTTGGCGGCGCTTTGAAATCTGACATCTCGCTGGCAACGTGCTTGTAGAGTTTCGGCAACCATTTTGGGTGGCCATCCTGGGCGGCAGGAACTTCGGTTTTGCGGAAGTCAGTTGGTGCGATCACCAGCTTGATCTTGGGCAGCCCGATGCTCGCCGCCAGCACGAACAAGTCCTCCGCGGCCTCGTCGCCAACGGCGAGACAGCCGACCGAGGCGTTCTTGCCGTGGATCATGATATCGCCGCCGAGCTTCTTGCGCCCGTCTTTGGCCGCCATTTGCTTGTCGAAGGTGTTGGGATAATCGACGCGCAGCGCGACGTGATATTTGCTGTTCGGGTTGAGGAACGAGATGCCGTAGACGCCTTCGGGCACCTGCTTATCGCCCTGGCGCAATTTCGGGCCGGTTGTGCCGCTCGCCGCCAGCACCGGATAGCGATGCACGAACTGCCATTCGCCGCTGATCGAGCGGGCGTGAAGTTCGAGGACTTTCTCGTCCTTGATTGCGACCAGGCCAAGCTCAACCGGCGGCCAGGCAACCTTTGCTGCGTCGAACTTGGCCGTGATGCGCCGGTTGGCAGTCGGGGAAATTTCAGCGATCTTTTCGTCGAGCGTATAGGTCCGCTTGACGTCCGGGTTTTGCCATTGCGGACTTTGCGGCGGCACTGCCGAGAGGCGCGTGCCGGCCGATGGTGGTGAAGCTTGCGTAATCACTTCAGAGGACCACGACGACGTTTCGGTTTCCGCCTCTGCCTCTTCCGGCAAAGCTGGGGTCTTTACCTCGGCCGGCGCCGGCTCGCTCTCGGGCGTCGCTTGGAGCGTCTCTGGCGCCGGCTCGCTCCCTGGGGTCGCCTCCGTAACGCTTTCTGGGGTCGCCTCCGGCTCCAAGCGTAGAGGCAAGGGGGCCTGCGGCGGCTCGACAATAGCGGGCGTGGGATGGCGGCCGTCGAGTTTTGCCAGATAGGCCGTCAGCTCGGTGGGTGCCGGCTCTGCTTGATGTCCGGCCGCGAACTTAGGGATCGAGATGACGCCGGTCTGTTGGAGCACCAGAACGGTCGCGGAACTCGCCAGCGCCACGGCGCAGGCAAGCAATCCCAATGCGGCCCGTTCGATCGGCTTCATCCCACTCCCCGTCACATTGGCCGTTGGACTGTCACATTCCCGGCCATGGGTCCCTAGTTAGCCGATCATGACCGATTCGGTGTTTGCGATCGGCTAACGAGGCAGCTCCCGGGGGGATTTGAACGGAGCTTTGTGGCAAGAGCCGGGTCAAAGGGCCGGAAAATGCAAGGGAGGGGGAGTATAAGGGGACCCACGGGGCCGCTAAGCTATTGTTCACTCGCCGTGACGCGAAGCAGCCCCTCAACGCTCAGATCTTCATCGATCTTCGGCCAATGGATGCCGTGACCGGCGGCACAGCTCTCCCAATTCGCGCGATCGGCGGGCGACGCGGACTTGAGGCGCGGAAACCAATCGAGGGGTGCCGAAATCTGGCGGCCGTCCTTGAGCAGCACAGCAAGACGGTCGGCCGAAACGCTCACGTCAGCGACGCGACTATCGGCCTTGATGTCCAAAATACCCATTCCAGGCGTCCATGAAGTCAAATTCGCACTCGGCGACCTTAGCACGAATCTCACCGATTTCGTGATCGGCAAAGCCATGATTGACAGCTAGCCTTACCGGATCGAGCCAGAATTTGCACGCCCGTCCAGCCTTATCGGCGTGAATATGCGGTGGCTCATGGCCTTCATTGCTGAAAAAGTAGAAGCGATAACCGTTCCATCGGAGAATGGTCGGCATCGCGTCTTACCCTTCGCTTACTGCCACGTCCTCACATCCACGAAATGCCCCTCGAGGGCCGCCGCCGCTGCCATGATCGGCGACACGAGATGCGTGCGGCCCTTGTAGCCTTGGCGGCCTTCGAAGTTGCGGTTGGAGGTCGAGGCGCAGCGCTGGCCGGGCTTTAACTGATCCGGGTTCATGCCAAGGCACATCGAGCAGCCGGGTTCGCGCCACTCAAAACCGGCCGCCTTGAAGATGGTGTCGAGGCCTTCGGCTTCCGCCTGTTCTTTGACGAGGCCGGAGCCCGGCACGATCATCGCATAGGCAAGGCGCGACGATATTTTTTTGCCGTCGACCGCTTTGGCGACCACGCGCAAATCTTCGATACGGCCGTTGGTGCAGCTGCCGATCCACACAACATCAAGCGGAATGTCGGTCATTTTGGTGCCGGGCGTCAGGCCCATGTAGTCGAGCGCACGCACCATCGAGGCGCGCTTGTTCTCGTCAGTCACATCTTTTGGGTTCGGAACGGCGCCGGCAATCGACACCACGTCTTCCGGCGAGGTGCCCCACGAGACGATCGGCGGCAGCTTGGCGGCATCGAGCGTGACGACACGATCGAACTGCGCGCCCTCGTCGGTGTGCAGCGTTTGCCAATAGGCCATGGCGGCATCCCAGGCCGCACCTTTCGGTGCGCGCGGGCGGCCGTTGATGAAGGCATAGGCTTTTTCATCGGGCGCGATCATGCCGGCGCGGGCCCCGCCCTCGATCGACATATTGCAGACCGTCATGCGGCCTTCCATCGACAGCGCGCGAATGGCTTCGCCGGCGTATTCGATCACCGAGCCGTTGCCGCCGGCCGTGCCGATCTCGCCGATGATGGCGAGGATGATGTCTTTCGCGCCGACCCCTTTGGGCGGCACGCCATCGACCAGAACCAGCATGTTATTCGCACGCTTCTGAATGAGCGTCTGCGTGGCGAGCACGTGCTCGACTTCACTGGTGCCGATGCCATGCGCCAACGCGCCGAATGCGCCGTGCGTTGACGTATGGCTGTCGCCGCACACAATGGTCGTGCCCGGTAGCGTGAAGCCCTGCTCGGGGCCGACGACGTGGACGATGCCCTGGCGCTTGTCGAGTTCGTTGAAATACTCGACGCCGAAATCCTTGGCGTTCTTGGCGAGCGTTTCAACCTGAATGCGGCTGTCGTCATCGGCAATGCCGCCGCGACGGTCGGTGGTCGGTACGTTGTGATCGACAACGGCGAGCGTTTTTTCCGGTGCGCGCACTTTGCGGCCCGACATGCGCAAGCCTTCAAACGCCTGCGGGCTCGTCACTTCATGGACAAGGTGGCGATCGATGTAGAGCAGGCACGTGCCGTCCGGCTGCTGGTCGACGATATGGTCGTCGAATATCTTGTCGTAAAGCGTTTTGGCAGACGTCGTGGCCATGGTCGGTTCCGCGCATGTTGAGTGATTGCATAACTAGATAGCGATAAGCACTCAACGCCGCAAATCAGGCGTGAACACAATGCCGATAAGTCGCGGATGAACGATGCAAAAAAAAGCCGGGCGCGAGGCCCGGCTTTAAAGTTTTATCCGACCCGGTCCGAGCGACCAGAAGGCGGTGGCAATTAGCCCACCGGCCACGCGCACCAGATGCAATCAGTATGCCCCGGCGGTCGGGTTGGATCACGCCCTTGTGAAGGCGGTGGATGATTTAATATTGGAGCTGACGCGCCTTGGAAACCAGAAAATCGCGCAGCACCTGCACTTTTTTTGAGGTTTTTAGTTCCTCAGGATAAACGAAGAGTATCGGCAACGAGGGCTTTTCGACGCCCGCCTTTGTGAGCACGTGCACCAAATCAGAGTCGGCCTCGTCCATGTAGTCGGGCATCATGCCGATCCCGACGCCCGCCCGGACAGCATTCTTAATGGCTACAACACTGTTCGCCCGGAAAGCGGGCACGCGCGGGTTGTCCGCCTCCCGGCCAGCGGTCTCGAGCCATGTAATGGCCGGCAAGTGCTGGGAGGGCTGGCCTGAGTAGGAAATGAAGCGGTGGTTGGCCTGATCCAGCTCCTCGAGTGTTTCCGGGGCCCCGAACTTGCGGACATAGCTGGCAGACGCCATGGCCCGCACCTTGGCCGTGAACAACGGC
>JANORU010000380.1:0-9997 GCA_031415475.1 Hyphomicrobium sp. | reverse complement strand
GGGTCTATCGGCCAGCCGATAACCGGTTCGGGTACCGGCTCGAAAGCTGAGGCGGGCTTCAATGCCTCCCGGCCGCCGCCGCCGGCGGAGGCCGAAGTCTACGACCGGTAACCATTCAGCGAGGGATTATCGTCCGAAATTGCTTGTTAAGGGCTTGGCGAAACACGCGCCGCAGTTGTACTTTGGCCGCTCCGGAGGACAAAGCGTGACAACAGAAGATCTCTCATTCAAGCCCGACGAGCTGCCCGAAGACCGGTCGCTGATTATCGTCGATGACGACCGGGCCTTTCTGCAGCGGCTTGCCCGCGCCATGGAAACTCGCGGCTTCGAGGTGCGCAGCGCCTTTTCGGTGTCAGAGGGTATCGAGCTGATCCGTCAAAGTCCGCCGGCATTTGCCGTGGTCGACATGCGGCTTGAAGACGGCAACGGACTGGACGTGATTGCCGAACTGACACGCATTCGCCCCAACGCCCGGATCATCGTGTTGACTGGATACGGCAACATCGCGACCGCTGTGTCGGCCGTAAAACTTGGCGCCGTCGATTATCTCGCTAAACCGGCCGATGCCGACGACGTCACCGACGCGCTGCTGGCGCCGCCGAATTCCAAGGCGCCGCCACCGGAAAATCCCATGTCGGCGGACCGGGTGCGCTGGGAACACATCCAGCGGGTCTACGAACTTTGCAATCGCAACGTTTCGGAAACTGCTCGGCGTCTCAACATGCATCGGCGTACGCTGCAGCGTATACTCGCCAAGCGGGCTCCCAAGTAATATTCAAGTTGCGATGGCAGGATGGCGCCGGGTCAAACGTCGGCCGCGTCATCGCGCGGTGTGAGCTGGGGATCGAGTGCCGTCGCAAGCCGGGCAGCTGCCGTGCGGGCAAAGCGCAACGTCAAAGCCTTGCGTCTTTGAGCGTCAAGGGCAACGCGGGTGGCCGGCCTGACAATTTCACCGCCAAACCTGTCCGCCAGGATCAGACCGGTATTGTCGGGCAGAATCTCAACCGGGAACTCTGGCTTGACCGCAAACAGGAAGCGGTCGGCATACGCGTGATACTCGGGCCATTTGCTGTCGCTGCGAAAGTCGGCAACGCTGGACTTGATCTCGACAATCCAGATTTCGCCATCACGGGCAATTGCCGCAACGTCGGCGCGGCGGCCGTTTGCTAGCGAAAACTCGGCAATGGGCGCCATGCCGAGTGACATGAGCAGCCGGTTGACGCCGCGATGAATGTCGCAGGCCACGGCGTCGCGCTGACGTTCGCCCTCGCTCCCGGACTGTCCCGACGCACTGCTGTTTTCAGTCGAATTTTGCGAACTATCGCACTTCGGCCCAGTACCCACTATCACAAATCCCTGGTACGGCTGACGGCCCAAGATGCTGGCTGGGTAGGAGCGAGGTCGCAAGCGATGCGCCTCATCGGTAAGACATCGCGACGCCCCCGGCCTGCATCTTCGGCCGCCCGTCTCGGCGTAGCCAAGATTCGCGTGGACGGGTCGCAGATCCCGGGCGCCCGGTGTGTTGCGCGCCTCGACCGTAGCTACGGCTACGCTCTTCGGCACGCGCCTGCCGGGCACCTCGGCCTCTGCGATCAGACGTACCAGGGATTTGTGATAGTGAGTACTAGTATCACCCGTCATGCCTGAACTTCCTGAAGTTGAAACCGTACGACGCGGCCTCGAACCGGTGCTCGCCGGTCATAGGATCACCCGTGTCGACCTCAATCGCAAGAACTTGCGGTTTCCCTTTCCAGACAACTTCGCCCGCCGGCTCGAAGGCCGCACAGTTCTCAGCATTCGACGGCGCGCAAAATACCTGCTGGCGGACATCGAAGGCGGCGATGTGCTGATTGCCCACCTCGGTATGACAGGACGGTTCATCGTCGCAAAGCAAGACGCCCGGCCTCCATCGCCGGGCGGCGCGGTGCTTGGTGACTACGTCTACGACACCGGCGCGTTCCCGAAGCACGATCATGTCGTGTTTCATACCTCGAACGGCTGGCGCATCACCTATAACGATCCACGGCGGTTCGGGTTCATGCTGCTGGAGCCCGGCCCGACAATTGACGGCCATGCGCTGTTTGCCAAGCTTGGCGCGGAACCACTGGGAGATGCGGATCTTGCAGAGAAGCTTGCCAGCCGGGCGTGTCGTCGAAAGACCGACCTCAAAGCGTTTCTGATGGATCAGCGCAACGTCGCGGGTCTCGGCAACATCTACGTTTCGGAAGCATTGTTTCGCGCCGGGTTGTCACCGACGCGCCGTGCCGCAACACTTGCCGGGCGCACCGGACGGGCGACTGAGCGAGCCGATCGCCTCGCGGCCGCCATCCAATCCGTGCTCACGGAGGCGGTTGCGGCCGGCGGATCAACGCTGCGGGATTATCGCCAGGCCGATGGCGCAGAGGGTGCGTTTCAGGAGCACCACGCCGTTTATGATCGCGCTGGGTTGGGTTGCCGCCGGCCAGGATGCTCAGGGCAGATCAGGCGCCGCGTGCAGGCAGCACGTGCCACCTACCATTGCCCTGTCTGTCAGCGCTGAGCCGTCACCGGCACGCCGGACGCTGCGCCGCGATAGGATCGCAAGGCCATCCACCCAATCACGAGTTGGGCAATGCCGCCGACCAAGAAGACAATATTGGCCGCCCAATCGGCTCTGTTGGTTGCAAGCTTACCACTGAACACGAGGTAGCAGAGCCCGACGGCGACAGCGATCAAGTGCAGGTAGGTGAGCGAGATCGGTGGCGGCTTGTGCCCCCCTGACTTGCCGAGCCAGTGGACATACGCCAGCAAGCCGCCGGCAATCAAAGCGCAGCCAAGCCCGTACTGCGGGCCGTGCAGCCAAGCAATGCCGGAAAATCCATAGACCGCGAGAAGTGCGGTGGCAGCCCAGGCATACATGAGCGCCGTAATGCGGGTGTTGCGCCGCATGGTGTGAAACAGCACGACGCTCTGCTGGCCAGCAATGCCTGACCAAAGTGGACGGTTCACGAGCCAAGCGACCGTGAGGACCGCGAGTACAAAGGCAAGCGCCGAAATGGTGTAGAGTGCACGCAGGTTGTTGGCCGCCGCGTATGTCATGGCTAGCGCGCTCGCCATGAGCGGCGCAACAATCCATGCGATGAGGGGCTGAAGCGACATAACCCTCGTCCCGTAACCTCGTTCCGTTACCACAGCCACTAACGAAGCGCGTTGTTTGCCAGCACGTCCAAACCCGTTCTACGTCTTGCGAGCATAGAACAGGGCGTGTGCACTGATTGCGGCCAAAGCAATCGCGCCGAAGAAGAACACATTTACCGCTGCCCAGTCGAGCTTCTTGACGTTCAGGAATTGCTTGTCGGGGTCAATCAGCAAGCCAAAGAAAGCCGCCCCCGTTCCAATCAGTTGCGCGATAGTCAGATAACGGCCGAGCCGCAGCATAGTTTCATCGTCTTTGCCTTTTTCCGCGTCGTTGTTGAGTGTGGCGGCGAAAAACAGACAAAGTACGGCAACGATTGCAAAGCCCACGGCAAACGTTGGCCATTCATGCCAGCGCGGCAGAATGAACAAGTACGTGATTGTCAGCGCCAGCGCGCCCCACGCCCAGACGAGGCCCATGTAGCGCGCAGTTGAGGCCGAGATCAGGCTCTTGGCGGCGGTCTGGTCTTCGAGGGCACGTTGTTCGTTGATGGCGATCCCGGCGATCGCAAGGCTGATCAGCGCGGTAACGGCCATGTAAGTTTGCGGAGCGCCGCTGGCCGCGCTCAATATAATGGCGCACATGCCGATCGTGAGAGTTGTCATCCAGATGACCAACGACGACGTGGTTTCAGTTGCCATGCACGGGCCTTTCCATCGCCTGACTCATTCAGGGTGCAGCATAGTCGGCTTAGGGTGTTTACGTCCTGATAAACGATTCCCCCACGCCCGGTTACTGGCACCGGTTCGATACCACAGTGCGGCGCTGAAGGCACACCCATAGAGCGGGAAAAATCTTGTTTGAGCCCTTCGGTGGGCCGGCCTATCCCTCAACCGCTAGACAGTTTTCGCGACGCCGCGGTTCAGGAAATCAGCCCCTTTACCGACAATATTGCCATCAGGTGCTATGGCAACTTTGGTGTCCTTACCCTCGTAATCCAGGACCGACAGAACGACTTTGATAGATTCAAGCCGGGCGCGTCTCTGGTCGTTGGCGTGGATGATCGTCCAAGGGCAATCGGCGGTATCGGTGAAGCGCAGCATTTCCGTTTCGGCCGCCGAGTAATCGTTCCATTTGCCGATGGCCGCCAGATCAATGTCCGTCAGTTTCCATCGCTTTAACGGATCGTGGCGGCGTTCGTGGAACCGCAGCATCTGCATTTCGCGGCCCATGGTCAGATAGAGTTTGAGGAACCGGAAGCCGTCGCGGACCAGGAGCCCCTCGAACTCGGGCGCGTCGCGCAGAAAATCGGCGTGTTGATCGGGCGTGCAGAATCCCATGACCCGCTCAACGCCGGCGCGGTTGTACCAGGAGCGGTCGAACAGAACGATATCGCCCTTGGTCGGCAAATGCTGCGCGTAGCGCTGGAAGTACCACTGGCCTCGTTCAGCTTCCGTCGGTTTGGTCAACGCGACGGAGCGGGCATGACGCGGGTTGAGATGCTGGAGAATGGCATTGATGCAGCCACCTTTGCCGGCCGAGTCGCGCCCTTCGAACAGAATGACAAACCGCTCGCCGGTTTTGGCTACATGGGCTTGCAGCTTCAGGAGCTCAATCTGCAACGGCTCGAGTTCGGCTTCGTAGCGCTTGCGTTTCAGCGGCTTGTCATAGGCAAAGCCGCCCGATGCCAACGCCCGCTCCTCAATCGCTTTCGGCAATTTCTGATCATCGAGATTGAAGTCGGGATAGGGGCTCTGCGGTGCCTCGGCGGGCGTCTTCGGTTTGGCGGACTTGTCTTTGCCGGCTTTGGTTGCTTTGGACATTGGAACCCCTGGTCTCGGCCGGGTTGGCGCCGGCTCGATAGCATTACAGTGCCGGTCCTGAACCGGCCAGTGTGCGCCGCAAAGTTCGGTGTACGCGCAGCCCAATTTCTTCCCGGCAACAGCGCCCTGGCCAACCTCCGACACTTAAACGCCTGACTTCGGTCAAAAAACCCACCTAGCACGGAGGTGGATCACGAAAGGTCGGGGCAGATCGGTCGAGTAACAAGGTAGTGCCGGGTTCGATGCGGGGCGGAGTGTCAGCAGTGACGCGCCGTGGCCAAGCAATCCCAGGCCTGAAGGGACCGGGTCTTAGCCATGGACAACGCGGCCAATGCGGGGGCCACGCAAAAGCAGAGTGCGCGCACTCTTCTATCTGGTTTTCAATCCTTCTCAGATCGCGATCGCACTGATGCGCCGCCGCGCGATATCAAAAAGCTCGTTCTGCTCACCGGCCTCGGCCTGCTGTCGTGGGTCGCGACCTACATCGGTATGTTGGAACTGATTGAAGCCAACATGGGCGATCTGCCGCTCATCCATAAAGCGGTCATCGGCTTTTCGGTCGCCATGTTGATGACCATGATCATCTGGCTGCTCGACCAGATGTTTGCGCCGCTGCCGGCCTTCACGAAGTTCTGCTACGGACTCGGTTACGTGTTTCTGACCGTCATCTCGGTTGGCTTCGGCTTCGGGTTCTATTGGAAAGTTCTCGAAAGCCGGTCAGAGGCGTCGCGTTCGGCAACTTCGGCCGTGACGCAGGTGCAAGGTTCACTGGCCGCTGCCGCCGCGCGGCTCGATCAACTGCAGGCGACGCTCGTCCAGCTCGCGCAGGTTTCGACTGAAAAGGCCGAGATCGAACGCACCAAGGGGACATCCTGTCCCAACAGCCGGCCGGGCGACGGCCCGCGCCGCAAGATGCGCGACGAGGATGCTAGCCGCTTCACGTTTGCGTCCGATTTCGTCAAGGGCCGCACAGGGGCCGTTAAAACCGAACTTGGCGCGCTTGAGGGCGATATCGCGAAGATTTCGTCCAGCGACGCCTCGACCTTCGATCCCAAAACCGGCACGCGCAACGAATTCATGAAGGCGTTGTCGCGCAAGCTCGATCTGACAGTGACCGGCTTCAATGCTTTCCGCACCGATCCGCAGCTCCGCCAGTTGCGAACTGAGCTTTCCGACCGGGCCGAGAAGTCGACCTTCGGAGACCCGAAGCAGGGCGGCTTCCTGTGCCCGGATACGCAGCTCCAAGGCGCATTGCGCGGCGCCGTGAAAGCCATTGACCAGCTCCCACCATTGCAAAAACCGGACATCGCCGTGGTCGAAGGCTCGGAAGCAACCATCGAAGCCTTTCGCCGCCTGACCGCAACGCTCGGCGGATTGCTGACGCTCAAAATGCCGCCAACAGCTGATGAGCTTCGCGATTTGCAGAAGAGAGCTGTGCAATCGGTCGAAGGCAACGCGCCGGTCGCGAGCGCGGGCGTCGAGGCGATCGTCGGCTTGTCGAAGCGCGACTATGTTCCGCTCGCTGTCGCGATCTTTGTCGATATTTGTTTGCTGCTGGTGTCAATGGGCCGGCCAATGAATCGCTTGGGCGGCCTGTTACCGCGAATGCGCGAAGCCGAGCGCGGACCGGTGATCGAAATCCTCTCGCGCTTCAACGACATTCACCGCGATGAGCAGGTGCGCCAGAACTTCGAAGTGTTCCGCCATGTCGTATTCGATTCCGGTGGCACCTATTACGTCGCCGTACCCCTTGATGCGCCGTACCGGATCAATCCGCGAAACCTGGATCAGCGGAACGGCTACTCGTCGCGCGACGCCCAGGACCTGCAACACGAGGCGCATTTGCTGGCTAATTTGTTCACCAGCTTTGAAAAGGAACGGATTTTCGCGCGCGTCTATAGCCCGTTGCTGACCACTGGGGCGATCCAGAAAAAGCTCGCCCGCCAGGGTAGTAAGTTCGCCGGCTGCGAGGCCTTCAGGCTCTACCGGTTCCGCGACGGCGCCTGGCCGGAAATTATCCTCGGCGCTGTCATGGGGGCGGCCCGCCGCGCCGAGATGAAGCAACAGCGGGACGACATCGAAGAGCGGCTGTTCACGGCAAAAACGTCCGAGCCGCAGCTCTCAACCCAAGCGCCGCCCGCGTCTCAGCCGAGCGGTCTGGCGGCCGAACGCCGCGGCCGGACCACCGCGACGGAGCGCCCGGAACCTTATGCGCCGGATGCGGTTGCATTCGACAGTCAGCCGGCCGGCGAGGCCGATCACAGCCCGGTCGATCCGGATCTGGTTGCCAAACATGGGCCTTATGCCCGATTTGCCCAGTCAGACTTGAAGTCGGATTTGAAACGCCGGGATGAGGAAAAGCGGCAGGTGCGGGGCCGCGCTGCCAATAGCAATACCGCGCCGGCCGAAACCGTCATCCCGCTGCCTGTCCGCCCCCGTCCTGTGCCGCGCTCGCCGCTGGCCCTCGCGGATCTGTGGGACGACGTCGCCGAACACGCGCCGCCGGAAGAGACCGTGACAGTTGTCATGCGTCGCGAAACGGCAAGCTTCACAATCCCCGTCAGCCATGCGTCATTGCCGGTCTCGCTTCTTAGCGCAGAGCCGGTTGCCGATGCCTCCGAACCCGCTCAGCCGCAGCTCTCTGCCAGTCAAGCCGCGCGGGCCATGGCGCAGATTGCCGAGGCCTTGAACCTTGCGGATCTGACAAGCGAAGAGACCATTGATCAGCAGTCCGCCGACTACGACGGCTTCGACGCCGCTGTCATGGCCGGCCGGCTGAGACCTGCATTACCGGGCGAGTAATCATCTGTGAACGTTTGAAAAACCAGCCATGGCGAGTCTACAAATCGAACGAAGAGCAACGGTTGATTAACGGTCTTGGCGGCTTAATGGGGGCAACGAAGACACGCTGCGGGCCGGTTGCGCCCCCTCCCGATCGCGGCGAATAAAAAGGACACGACTTCATGCCCCAGCTGACCTCCCCTCAAATGCACGTCGTCAAGAAGGAGGAAAAGGAGTCGCGTCTCAAGGCATTCATTCTCGAACATATTTCCGGCGGTTCGCACGGTGTTGCGCCGGTCCTGTCTTTTCTCGCTCGCGCTGTCGATAGCCCGGTCTACCATGCGGTCAAAGCCCTTGCGCCCGACCTTGCCGCCGCCGGCATTGCCGTTCGCGCCGTGATTGTTCACGAGCCGGACGAAGGCAGCCTCGATTTCGTGATGGACGGCGTCGTCCACCACATTCGCCAAGGTCGCGATCTGCGTCTGCTCGATGCCCATGAGCAACTCGTGATCGGTTCGGAGGTCGCTTGGATTGGCGACTGTATGCGCCGCGATCCAACCAAGCGCGATGCCTACGAGTGCTACAGCGCCAACAGTGCTGCGATGGCAACGTTTACACTTCGGTCATTCGAGCGGATCTGGCAGCGTTCGGTCGGCCTTGTTCCGGCAACCCGTGTCGAGATGGCAGCTGGCGAAACGCTTGAACCGGCACTCATGGTCGCCAACAGCGAAGATACCGCTGTCGTCTCGTCCCGCCACTGAAAGCGGCGACCGGTATTTACCGGTATCGAACGATATAATTCAGCAAGACGGCCAATACCGTCAACGCACCGCCGCTCGGCCGTGATGGCCTTTCGCGGCCGGCACGAAGCAGCCATGATTTTCCCGATGTCTCAGTGCTCTCGGTCAGCCGGCGCACAACTTCGGAAAGGTCATTGCCATGAGGGTTCTCGCCTCGCTCGCTGTTTCCCTCGTCTTGGCGGCTAATGCCCCCGTCTTCGCGGAGGGTGAATTGCCGTTCGCGCATTCCGGCGTCGCCAAGGATGCCGAGCGCTATCAGGCCTACGTGCTGCAGAACTGGAAGGCCGGCGGCAAGGCCGCGGCCGAGTTGCGGCTCGTCGCTGAAAAGCAGCTGGCGCAGGACCCGCGCGCCGCCTCGCGCGGTTTTGCGTCGGCCGTCGCCGCCGATCCGAAGAATTCCGACAGCTGGCTTGGACTTGCAAAGGCTCTCCTCGCCATCAAGGCCGATGAAGATAAGGGCTCGGAGCGCTACGACCTTCCAGTAAACGCGTCGGGCGCGGCGTATCGCGCCTATGAACTGGCCGGCGGCACGCCGCAGAAAGCCAAGGCCCTGGCAGTACTCGGCGATGCGATGCAGCGGCGCGCCTACTGGCGCCCGGCGATCGAAGCGCTGCGCGCCAGCCTGTCCTTTGTCGATGCCCCCGATGTCCGCGAGAGCTTCGAAAAGTTGCGCGCCGAACACGGCTTCCGCCTGACCGACTACAAGACCGAAGCCGAGATTGCCTCGCCGCGCGTCTGCCTGCAGTTCTCCGAAAACCTGTCGCGCACCGAAACCGATTTTGCCAAGTACGTCTCGGTCGACAAAAAAGATCCGCAATCGGTCACGGCTGAAGGCTCGCAATTGTGTGTCGACGGCCTCGTCCACGGTGGCCGCTACACGGTCGAAGTCCGCGACGCGTTGAAATCCGATGCCGGCGAAGCGCTCAACAAGCCGCTCAACCTCGCCATCTATGTCCCCGACCGCAAGCCCGCCGTGCGCTTCACCGGCAAGAGCTACGTTTTGCCAAGCCGCGGCCAGCAGGGAATTCCGGTCGTCACCATCAACACCAACCGCGTCGGCGTCGAAGTCTACCGCATCGGCGATCGCGGTCTTGCGGCAGCGATCGTCAACGGCGACATGGATCGTCAGCTCTACACCTACGACGCCGAGACGTTGCGCGATCGGACCGGAACGCAGGTCTACAAGGGCGAAATGGATGTTGCCACAAAACTCAATGAGGAGGTGACGACCGCGTTCCCGCTCGATGACACCATCGGCGCCCTGAAGCCCGGTGCTTATGCGATGATTGCCCGTCCTGGCGACAAGCCGGACAACGACTACGGCAGCCTCTCGACGCAGTGGTTCATCGTTTCCGATCTCGGCCTCACGGCGTTCTCGGGTAAGGACGGGGTGCACGCCTTCGTGCGCTCACTGGCGGAAACCACCGCGATTGGCGACGCGAATGTGAAGTTGGTGGCCCGCAACAACGAAGTCCTCG
>JANORU010000379.1:0-18879 GCA_031415475.1 Hyphomicrobium sp. | reverse complement strand
AACCCAGACGCAGCATCTGATCGACGAACTGCTCGACGGCAAGCTCGACGTGCTGCTGCTGGCTTTGCCGATCAAGCACCCGGACATCGAACAGCTGACGCTGTTCGAGGACCGCTTCCTGTTGGCGCTGCCGAAGGAGCGCAAACTGTCCGGCCGCGTGCGGGCGACCAAGGACATGCTTGAGAATGAGCGGCTTCTCTTGCTGGAGGAGGGTCACTGCTTGCGCGATCAGGCGCTGACCTATTGCAGCCTCAAGCAGGTCGATACGTTCAATACGTTCGGGGCTTCAAGCCTCGCCACCATTGTCGAAATGGTGTCGGCCGGCTTTGGCATCACACTGCTGCCGGAAATGTGTCTCGGCATCGAAGAACGCGGACGGGCTTTGACGATGATGCGGTTCGCCGATCCCGAGCCGGCGCGCACGATTGGCCTCGTCTGGCGGTCGACGTCGCCGCGCAAGCAGGATTTCCACGCGCTGGGCGAGCACGTCTCGACGGCTTGGAGCAAAGTCGTGCTGCCGGCCGTCAGGCCCGACACAAAATCAAAGAAATCCGCTAGCGCGCCGTCGTCTTGACCTGGCGCTCGGCAAAGCCTTGCGGCGCCGCGACCACGGCATCGTCCGCCCTCTCGATCTCGTCGAGATGGACCACGTTGCCGGAGAACTTCTGCGCCCACAGCAATTGCGCGGTCTGCAGGCCGGGGCGCAACCGCATTGGCAGAATGCGGCCATCGTCGTCGAGCATGGCGAAGGTTTTGGCGGCGTTCGGGTGCACCAGCGTCGTCATGGCCGGATCGTCGATCGAGGCGGTCTCCGTCACCATCGGCCCGATCGGGAATGGCTGGTAGGCGAGGTCTTCGGGGTGGTCGTCGTCATAGGCGGGTGCCGCGATCCACGACGTGCCGCCATCGAACCGGCCCTGGAGCAGTGCCGCCGCTTTGAGGGACGCGTTCTCAACAGGCTCGCTGGCCGGTATCGCCTCGGACTTCGCCGGGTCGGGTTGCGGAGCAGCGGTGAGCGATGGCGCCGATGGCGTTTTCGCCGGGCCGCCAAGTGCCGACAAACTTGCTAGCGCCAAGCCCTTTGGTTTAGCCGGCGCGGTCTTGGCCTCAACTGGCGCCAGCACTGGTGCAGGTTTCACATCCGGCGCCAACGACGCGAGAGTTACGAGCTGATCGAGTTTGATCTTGTCGGTATTGGAGGGCAGTGGCGAGAATTTGGAGGCCCGCTCGACGAGGCGCGGCGAGGCAACAAGCTTCGGCGCAGGGTTGACGACCGGCTGGCGCGCGGCGACGGGCTCGAGCGAGGCGACCTCAGGAAGCCGATCTTGTTGTTTGGTGGGGCGATCGGCATCCAGGCTGGCAAGCTGCGGCTCGATCTGGCGCTCGATCTCGGGCAGACGTTCGATCTGGCGTGCGATTTGGCGCGGCCGTTCCGCCAGCTTTGGCGCCGGTGGCACAATCGCCGGCTCGGCCGAGGCAATGAGCGTGGTTTTGACCGGGTTAGCCCGCAGATCGAAGTACTGAGCCACCTGCATAGCAAGTTCCGGGTTCTTCGATTTCGCGCGCCGCGCATCCTCCGGTGTGATCGAACGGCCATCGGCCGGCTCATACTTGGTTCGCCCGCTCGGGAACAGCAACGCCAGCTCATCGCGCAGCATGCGCGGCCAGTGGCGGACGCGCGCCGTGTCGACATGAACGAACGGAATGGCCGAGGTCGGGTAGTAGCCGACGCCGCCGCGCTCGCGGATCATGGCCGAGTATCGAAGCCGCCGCACGGGCACGTCGGGAAACGCGATGTCGATAGCTTTGCCGGTGAGGTGCTGGCTCTGGCTTGCCTGACCGCCGCGCGTCCGCCGCAGCATCTTGTTGGTGCCCTCGGAGCGGTAGCCGCAAATGATGTGGATCGGTTCGCGCGACCCCAGTTCGTTGTGCATTTCCCAGGCGATGTCGATGGCCTTGGGATCGATCTCGATGATCTCGTTCTCGCGCCAGTCGCGCATGATCTTGTTGATCGCCGTCAAGGCGTCGGGAATGTATTTGCCGTTCTTCTTGTAGAGAATGGTCAGCGTTTCTTTGGTGTGGATATGATAGAGCGCGATGGTGCGTGCTTCGCCGTCGGCACCCGCCGGCCCTTGCGACCACGCAAGCGCGAGCCCGGCCGAGAGCATCAGACCTGCCGTCAGCCGTTTGATCTTCGACTGCACCCGTGGTTCCCCCTCGACCAACAACGCGCCCGTGGCCCGTTTAGTCCGGAGGCAATCCTCCGGTGTCCTGATCCCGATGGTTGGTGAAGGGTTAACGCGAAAACCCTTAAGGCTTGGTAAGTCGGGAATGCGGGCTTTCCGCGGCAGACCCACGGCGGAAGCGGGGCTCGGGCTGGTCAGTCCGCCGATGAACGCCAGATGTGAACAGCTTTCAGCATCGGTTCAGCGCGGACCTGCATCCTGGCGAGCACGTCAGAGGGCCTTGCAACGCCGCGCCCGCTGTCTCGCGAGGAACCGACACGACCCGGACCTTCGATGGATAGCGATCGCGGGACTAAGGCAGTGGGCTTTGCCCGTCGCCGCACACTCCCGTCACGCTCAATTCACCACAGGAGACCAACGATGACCCGCTTAACTGCCCTCGCCACGGCCCTCATTCTGTCCGCCTTGGCATTGACCGGCCCCGCCGGCGCCGGCGACGTTCAGGGAGATGCCTACGAATGCCAGGACCTCTGGGTGATGCGCAATCAAGTCTACAAGGACAACGGCTATTGCTTCACGTCGGCCCGCGCCATCAGCTATTTCGGCATCGGCGGCTGCAGTGTCACGAGTGAAGCCGACTTGCCGCTGTCGAAATCCGAACGCAACCTGGTTCGCGAGGTCCGCGCCTCGGAGCGCCGCCAGAGCTGCTGATCCGTCTGAACTTATATTGGAGGGGCAACGGGCTTCCCACTGGGCGGCCCGTTGTCGTTGCGGGCGGCATTCCCAGTTGTGGCTTTGCCGTCACGCCGGCGTCGCTCTGCTGCATTTGTGCCCCATCGCGAGCCGCGCATTAGGCTCTTGGTAAGGCTGTTCTCCTACTCTCGGGGCCGAGTGAATGCCTTGTCTCGAGTGGGATCTCACCATGAGTGCTTTGAAGTCGATTTCGTCTGAAGACATTTTGAACCGCGGCCAAATCGAGGAAAGCGACGTGTCGCGGATGCGGCGCAGTTTCTACGACGACGGCATCGTTACAGTGGATGAGGCCGAACAGCTTTTTGTCCTCAATGATAAAACCACTGAGCAGCACGACACCTGGCCGTGGTTTTTCGTCGAGGCGTTGACCGATTTCATTGTCAATCAGACCGAGCCCGAGGGCTACATCACGGCCGAGAACGCCGACTGGCTGATCGCGCGCATCTCGAAGGACGGCAAAGTCGAGAACCGGACCGAACTGGATCTCCTCGTCAACGTCCTCGATAAGGCCCGCTGGTCGCCTGAGCGGCTCGCTCGCTATGCGCTCGAGCAGGTCAAACGTGCGGTCGTCGACGGCGACGGCCCACTGCGGACAACGGGCGCGCTCGAAAAGGGCAAAATCACCGAAGCCGAGGTCGATCTCGTGCGCCGCATCGTCTACGCGTTCGGCGGCGACGGCAACATCGCCATCACACAGGCCGAAGCCGGCATTCTATTCGATATCGAGGATGCCACCTGCAATGGCGAAGCGTGCCCGGCGTGGAGCGATCTGTTCGCCAAGGTGGTCGCCAACGTCATGATGTCAGGTTCGGGCTACGCGCCGCCGAGCCGCGAAGAGGCGTTGCGCTCGGAATCCTGGCTCGCCCGCCGTGGCGAACTCTCGCCCAAGCATTTTCTGACCTCGATGGTGACGTCGTCGCTCGCCGCCATTTGGGACAGCTATCACGAGCAGTCAGCCGAGGAGCGCGCGCTTGCCCGTCTCGAGCGCCAGCGGATTGAGATCATCACCAACGAGCGGATTTCCGACAGCGAGGCCACCTGGCTCGTCGACCGGATCACGCGCAATGGCTCCGTGTCGCCGACCGAAATGGCGGTTTTGCAGTTCTTGAGCCGCGAGCAGCCCAATCTTCACCCGGCGCTGGTCGGCCTGATCGCAAATCACGGCCGCGCGGCTTGAGCGTCCGGCACTCCGCCTGCCAATCGTCAGCGCCAGCGGTCATGCCGGGGACGACGTGGGTCCTTCCCGCTATGATCGGCTGTGGCCGCTTCCCTGTTTAATCATTTCGTCCGCCGTCGGCGCGCACGCCAGCACTCCGGCGCGGCAATTCGGCTGCAGTTGCCCGCACCCGGGCCCACGGCCGCAGGTAAACGGCCGATGTTACGGGTTTACGAGCCGCTGAGCGGCATCTAGAACACCGCCTCAGCCCGGCCAACCATGTTCGCCCAAGACAGGACCCCGATGTTCAAGAAAATCCTCATTGCCAACCGCGGTGAAATCGCCTGCCGGGTTATCAAGACTGCGCGCAAGATGGGGATCCAGACGGTGGCGGTCTATTCCGACGCCGATCGCGACGCGCTCCATGTGGAGATGGCCGACGAGGCGATCCACATCGGCCCGGCCCAGGCGGCGCAATCCTATCTGGCGATCGAAAAGATTATCGAGGCCTGCAAGCAGACCGGGGCTGAAGCGGTCCATCCTGGCTACGGCTTCCTCTCCGAACGCGAATCCTTCCCGGTCGCCCTGCAGAAAAACGGAATCGTGTTCATCGGCCCTAACCCGCGCGCGATTGCCGCCATGGGCGACAAAATCGAAAGTAAGAAGGCGGCGGCCGCCGCCAAGGTCTCGATCGTTCCCGGCTACATGGGTGAGATCGACGACGAAAAGCATGCGGTCAAGATTGCCGAGGAGATCGGCTACCCCGTCATGATGAAGGCCTCGGCCGGCGGCGGCGGCAAGGGGATGCGCATCGCCTACGACCGCAAGGAAGTGCTGGAAGGCTTCCCGCTGGCGCGCTCGGAAGCCAAGTCGTCATTCGGCGACGACCGCATGTTCATCGAAAAGTTCATTGTCGACCCGCGCCACATCGAAATTCAGCTGATTGGCGACAAGCACGGTAATGTCGTCTACCTCGGCGAGCGGGAATGCTCGATCCAGCGCCGCAACCAGAAAGTTCTGGAAGAGGCGCCTTCACCTCTCCTCGACGAAAAAACCCGCAAGGCCATGGGTGAGCAGGCCGTCGCTCTGGCAAAGGCTGTCGGGTACGATTCCGCCGGCACGGTCGAATTCGTCGCCGGCCAGGACCGCTCGTTCTTCTTCCTCGAAATGAACACCCGCCTGCAGGTCGAGCATCCGGTCACCGAGCTTGTGACCGGTGTCGACCTTGTCGAGCTCATGATCCGTTCTGCTAACGGCGAAAAACTTCCCTTCAAGCAATCCGACGTCAAGCTCAACGGCTGGGCTGTCGAGAGCCGCGTCTACGCCGAAGACCCGTTCCGCAACTTCCTGCCGTCGATTGGCCGCCTCGTGAAGTACCGCCCGCCAGCCGAAGGCGTGACGAACGGCGTTACCGTCCGCAACGATACCGGTGTGTTCGAAGGCGGCGAAATCTCGATGTACTACGATCCAATGATCGCCAAGCTCGTCACCCACGCGCCGACGCGCGAAGCGGCCATCGACGCGCAGGCCGACGCACTCGATGCCTTCTATATCGACGGCATCCAGCACAACATCCCGTTCCTGACTGCCATGATGCAGCATCCGCGCTGGCGGTCGGGCAAGATCTCGACGGGGTTCATCAAGGAAGAGTATCCGGACGGCTTCCAGCCGCGCACCGCCGAGGGCGCGGAACGACAGTTGCTGTCAGCCGTCGCCGCCGTCATCGACCACCTGCAAAACGACCGCAAGCGCCAGATTACGCATCAGATGGCCGGCACGGCGGTTCGCTTCGCCAAAACCCGTATTGCCATGATCGGTTCAGCATCCGAACGCATGGAAGTCGTCGGCGGCGATGGCAACGTGTTCCGAGTCACCATGGTCGGCGAGGATGGCACGCGCGGCAAGACGCTGGAGATCACGTCGTCCTGGTGGCCGGGCCAATCGGTCTGGCAGGGCACGATCGATGGCCGGCAGGCTTCAATTCAGGTCCGTCCGGTGCTTAATGGCGTGGTGCTCGCTTATCGGGGCATCGCCGCCCGTGTCCATGTCTATACCGAACGCGAAGCCGAACTGGCCGCACTGATGCCGGTCAAGGTTCCGGCCGACATGTCGAAATTCCTGCTGTGTCCAATGCCGGGCCTGATCAAGGCGATCAGTGTCGCCGAAGGCCAGGAGATCAAAGCCGGCGACAATCTGGCGGTGGTCGAAGCCATGAAAATGGAAAACATCTTGAAGGCCGACCGCGACGGCAAGGTTCACAAGATCAATGCCAAGGCCGGCGATAGCCTCGCGGTCGATGCCGTGATCATGGAATTTGCCTGAGGCGGCTTTCGACGGTCTTCACGAATATCGCGCGCACTCGCGCCTGAGCCCGTCGATGATTGGCTCATAGGCCTCCTCGTCGCGCGCTTCCGGATAGACCATGTAGACCGGGTAGATGAAGCGGCGCGCACGCTTGGCCTGCTTTAGCCGCCCGCGGCCGAGGTAGGGCCGGACGATTCGGGCCGGGAAGTAGGCCGAAACCTCGTTGGTCAGCAGGTAGTCGATGCCAAGGGCGCCGAGATCCAGCGACAAGCCAGGGTTGTTGAGCTCCGGATAGGCGGACTGGTGGTCCTGCTGGAACTCCGGACCCCAGTTTATGAACACATAATCGGCGGTGCCACGCCGGTTGCCGGCCTTTCCAGCTGTTACCAGCACGAACTCCTCGTCGAACAGATGCTCAACGGTATGACCCGGCGGCTGGATCGGCCGGTACATGACGGCAAGGTCGAGCGTACCTTCGGTCAAGCGCTGCGCCAGCACCGCTGGCGGTGCGGCGAGGCCCGAAATTGCCACGTCCGGGACGTCGACTCGGAGCTTGGAGACAGATTTCAACAGAAATCCGTGCCAGAGACCAAGCGGTGCGCCGACGGCCAAATGGTCGCGATGCTGATCCGAGAGAGAGACTTCAAGTTGCGCGCGCTGCCAGACGCGAACAAGAGCGAGCGCGTGTTTGTGGAACTGTTCGCCCGCTGCGGTGAGATCGGCGCCGGATTTGGAACGTTCAAAAACAGGCCGTCCTAAAAGCTCTTCTAGGCCCTTTATGCGCGCAGACACGGTTGATTGCGTGATGTTGAGCTTGTCCGCCGCATCGATGAAACTGCCCATCTCAGCGACCATCAAGAACGTGCGGGCGAGGTTGATATCCATGCATTGGACTCGTAGCGAGTGAGGCGCTCGGCATCGATCTATCGAAATTTCCGATAGTAGTCACCGGAAAATTCCGTTTGAAGAGGGGATTGATTCTCACCACATTGCCCTCGACCCGGCGCGAGTCGGGTGAGAGAGCCTGGGCAGTCGCCCGGGTGGACATAGGAAGGACTACGATTATGGCCAAAGCTGCAAAGAAGCCTGCCAAGAAAGCCGCCAAGAAGGCTGCGAAGAAGAAGAAGTAAGAGTTTTTCGCCTCGTGCGCCGGAAGTCGCCATTGACGCTTCATAAAGTGCTTGGTGCTTCCCTGGCCGCCGCCCTCCTCATTCCTTCAGCCGCGCAAGCGGCTTCGGTTTTCAACCGGGACAGCGTGGATCATACGATCACCGTTGTTGAAGGCAGTGCAGTGAAGGACCACGTTTTAAAACCAAACGCGGTTCTTTCCGGCATCTGTGAAAGCGGGTGTGTCGTCCAGCTCAACGGTGACGGCGTCGATCCTTACGAGCTTGAGGGCCCGGAGGTCACGTCGATCGAGGGGGGCGAGCTTTACGACGATGGTGTGGGGCCGTCGCGTTCATCCGACTTGGGTGACGCTGTCCAGCCTTCGGAGCCTCGCGCAAAGCCGTAAGCCACGGTAAGTGCAGTGTGATTGAGCACCCGATCCTTCAACGGATCGGGTGCTCTCCTTTTTTACGCCCCACAAGGGGCTCGGATCCATCATTAGACTACAGAATCAGATCGGACTCGGGCGCAGGCCCCCTGCCGGCTGCGTCTCAACGATCTCTTGAAAGCTTGCCTTGAGCGCGGCATCGACGGCTTGCAGTGATGCCGGCTTTCCGAGCCTGGCCAAGCTGGTGACGCCAAATCCCTCCAATCCACAGGGTATGATCCGGCTGAAGGCTTCGAGATCGGGGTCGACGTTGATGCTGACGCCATGCCGGCTGACGCCATTGCGGACCCTGAGACCGAGTGCGGCGACCTTTGATTGGCCTTTGAGGGCCGAGGCATCTTCGACCCACACGCCCGGCCGTCCGGCAGCGACGAACGCATCAACGCCAAGCCGATTGAGGGCGGCGATGACCCAGCGTTCCAGCAGTTCAACGAAGGCACGCACGTCGCCACCGGATCGCTGGCGAACATCGAGCAGTGTGTAAGCGATCCGCTGACCCGGTCCGTGATAGGTGAGCGACCCGCCGCGCTCGGCCGGGATGATCGTGATATCGGTCCCGGCCGGCAGGTGGCGCGGGTCGGTGCTGGTGCCGGCGGTGTAAACCGGTGCGTGTTCGAGCAACCAGATCAGCTCCGCTGCCGTTCCACGCGCAATGGCATCGCCTCTGGCGCGCATGAAATCGACGGCCTCGCTGTAGCCGACCGGTGAGGACGCCTCTAACCACTCAACGGCTGGCATCACTTGGCTGCGATCATCGGCCGGCATTGAGGTCATGGGTGCTGGTGTTGAGATGTCAACGAATTTGGGCCAAGTGCGACGGTTCCGGTCCGCGCGCCCGCGGTATTTATAGCAGACTGATGCCTGGCGAGGATGAGACTTGCCTTATCCGGGACGGTCTGTTAGTTCCCCTCGCCTTGGCGGTTTTCGGGTGCAAACGACCGCCAATTCTGGATATGCGGCGTGCTGCTGCGGGTTCAGAGAGCGGTTGTGGCGGAATTGGTAGACGCACTACCTTGAGGTGGTAACGCTGGAAACGGCGTGGAGGTTCGAGTCCTCTCAACCGCACCACTTTTTCTTTGCGCGATGCCGCCCGCCAACCCATCGCGCGGGTTCCGGTTCGAGGAAAGTCCTCGAACCTGCACCAGTTCACTTGGCGCTCGCGCGTCCGGACCTAGAATAGTAAAGCTGGAAAAGTCGAGGCACCTGGATCAATCGATCCCGTGCAAGCTGAATGGTGCCGGAACACCAGGCTCGGCAACCTTTGTCCGTTTCGAACCGCTGCGCCATCCCGCAACCTTTGCGGCCGGCGTGGCCGCTGGTTCAATGAAAATCGTCGAGACATCATCTGCTGCTCGCTTCCGCTTGGAACGGGAGGGCCGGCCGGTGTCGGGCCGCGTCCTTGCCAACGGCGCAACCGCCGTCACCTCGACGGTGTCCCCCGCCAAAGACTTCAGCACGGCCGGCTCGCCAAAGAACGGGAGAGCGTGCTGCACGGCGCCGCTGTCATCTTCAATGGCTGCTTTCTCAAGCACCGGCTTCAAATTGTCATCGAAGTCGGCGAGCGGCTGAACAGGCGCCTTGGCGCGCATGTGCACGACCTTGTAGCCGCCGGCTTTCAGTCCCGCGAGGATGTCCGGCAGAGCCTTGGCTGTTGCAGACTTGATGTCGTGGAAGAGGACGATCCCGCCATTGAGCCGGTCGACCTCGGCGAGTGTGAGGCGAGTGAGCCGTTTGGCGTCGCCGATGAAACTGTCGTTGGACACGACATCGACGGTGAACGTTGCGATCCCGCGCGTCTGGAGATGGGCCAGAAGCGTGTTGGAATCGCTCAATCCCGGAAACCGGAAGAACGGCGCGATCGGCTGACCAGCCGCCAGTGCTACCGCCGCAATTCCCCGCTCAATCTGGTCGATAGCCTTGTCGTGCGACAGGCGGGCAATGTTGAGCGGGTGTGACCAGGTATGGGATCCAAGTGTATGGCCGCGCGCCAGCACATCCTTGACGCTTTTGGGGTAGGCGAGCGCCATGCGGCCGACTGAAAAGAACGTGGCTTTGGTGCAGAAGGTATCGAGCGTGTCGAGGATCGACTTGGTGATCCACGGCATCGGCCCGTCGTCGAATGTCAAAATGACTTCTTTGGGCGCCAGGAGCGGCGCTTCCCGCTCGTAAACGGAAATCTCTCCGAACAGCGGGCCGTTGGCCGCGTCGATCTCAACAACGCGGTCGACGCCAAGGGCGGCGTCCGGCTTCGCGCAGTCGCTGGCCAAGCTCGCGGTTGGCGGCGTGGCGGCGGCAATCAGCAGCGCGATCGCGCAAGCCAACCTGGTCGTGACGTTCGGCACGGTGACAGCCCCCTGCAGCCCTAGTTTTTGGACGATAATCGGCCATTCTGGACGCATTCACAAGCGCCGGGGATAAGTGGTCCGCAGGCTGAGGCTTTTCGGCACCGAGCAACGTTAAGGCCGGCGCCGACCGGGATTATTGGCCGAGCGGCCGTGTCGCCCAGCCATCGTCGCTGAGGCTCGGCTTAATTCTCGGCCGGGGCGGCGGCGGCTGCGGTTCATCCGCGGCCGCGTCAGCAGGTTTGGTCCACGGCAGGTCACTAGTGCCGTGTGCCGTCGGTTTCATCTCAGACCCAACCGACGAAGCTGGCCAAACGACTGACCGGTTGGACAGCGGCTGCTTGGCGAGCGCCAACTTGCGCCGGGCGGCTTCCTTTGCCGCCCGCTCGTCGTAAGCGACGTCGGTCACTACGGGCGCTTTGGCCACCAAATGCACGACTTTGAAACCCTCGCGCTTCATGTCATCGAGCAAGGTCGGCAAGGCGCCGGCCGTCGACGGCTGGATGTCATGGAACAGGATGATGCCCCGGCCGCGCGTTTTCAGTTGCTGCATGACGGTATTGCGAACGGTGGCCGGATTGCGCGTCAGAAAATCGCGCGAGTCGATATCGATGCCGACGTTTGCGATGTTGCGGCTCGCCATGTGCTTTTGCATGGCGGCCGTGTCACCGAGATAGGGAAAGCGGAAAAATGGTGCTGGCGGCTCGCCGAGGGCTGCCGCGACGGCGCTGACACCCAGTTCGATCTCGTCTTTGGATTTGGCGCTGCCGATTGCCGATAGCTTTTTGTGCGACCAGGTGTGGGTGCCAATGGTGTGACCCCGGCGGCCGACTTCGCGCAGTGTTTCCGGGTCGGACAGCGCCATGCGGCCAACAGAAAAGAATGTGGCGCGGACGCATTCCGCATCGAGGGCATTGAGTATGGGAATTGTATACCGGCGCGCTGGGCCGTCATCGAACGTCAAGACCACCTCTTTGTCTTTGAGTACATCGCTTGCGTCGGCGTATTTCTTGCCGAACCGTGGTCCGCCGTTGGTGTCGATCTCAACCGTCCGCGAGACGCCGAGGGCCGCCGGATCGCTGCAGTTGGGCTCAGCGACTTGCGGCGCACTTCCTGAAGTTGATTGGGCTGATGTCGATTGGCCAAAGCCCGGCACGACGGCAAAGGCCATCACTGCCAGCGCGAGTGCGCCCCATCCTGTCATTCGCACGGCTATCAAGGTCCGGTCCCTGCTTGCGGGTCTGCCTCGGGCGGCTCACCCAAAACGTCTATCGATCCGATGTGTGAAGTTTACCCGCTCGGTTCCAGAGCACGCAACCACGTGACGTAAAATGTGTGTCATTACCGCATCATAGTGTCCCTTGCGCGGTGACTGTGATAAGGCCGCGCCATGTTGTTTTGGAGGCCTTTGATTCCTGAGGCCGCCCGTCGCACAGGCCGTCGCTGTCATGTCGAATATTGAATACCAACCTGACCACAACGAGAGCGCTTTCGACGCGGACGAGGCGGTGCGTGACGTCGCAAGCGCCCTGTCGAGCGGGTCGTTCGCCGAGGCGCGCGACCTCGTAACAGACTTGCGCGCGCCCGACCTTGCCCAGCTGATCGAATTGCTCGAGCCCGGCCAGCGCGTAACGCTGATCGAGCAGCTTGGCTCCGACCTCGACTTCGAAGTGTTCTCCGAACTCGACGAAACGGTCCGCGACCAACTGTTCGAGGCGCTGCCCAATCAGCTGCTCGCCAGGGCTGTTACCGAACTCGACACCGACGACGCCGCCTACCTGATCGAAGGTCTCGACGAGACCGACAAGGAAGAGGTTCTCAGTCAGCTTGAGACCAGCGACCGCGCGGCGGTCGAGCGAAACCTCGAATATCCGGAAGAGACCGCCGGCCGCCTCATGCAGGCGCACTTCGTCGCCGTCGCGCCCTTTTGGACTGTCGGCCAAGTCATCGACCACATGCGCGAAACCGACGATCTGCCGGACAGTTTTTCGGAGATTTTCGTCGTCGATCCGTCCTACCGCGTGCTCGGCAGTGTCGAGCTGTCGCGGTTGCTGCGAACCAAGCGTGACATTCCGGTCGAGTCGCTGATGGAAGTCGACCGGCATGTGGTGCTCGCCACCGCCGACCAGGAGGAAATGGCGCGCCAGTTCCAGCGCTACGACTTGATGTCGGCACCGGTGGTCGACGAAAACCAGCGCCTGGTCGGTGTTGTGACCGTCGACGACGTCGTCGAAATCATCAACGACGAAGCCGACGAGGACATGAAGAACCTTGGCGGCGTCGGTGACGAAAGCCTGGCCGACAGTGTGTTCCAAACCGCCAAGAGCCGCGTGCCGTGGCTGGTCGTCAATCTAGGCACCGCGATCCTGGCTTCGGGGGTCATTCAACAGTTCGAAGCGACCATCGATCAGATGGTGGCGCTCGCCGTTTTGATGCCGATCGTCGCCTCGATCGGCGGCAATGCCGGCACGCAGACCATGACCGTGACCGTGCGCGCGCTGGCAACGTCCAAGCTCAGTGCCGTCAACGCTCCGCGCGTGATCACCCGCGAGGCGCTTGTTGGGATTTTAAATGGTTTGGTGCTGTCGCTCATTTTGGCGACGGTTGTCATGCTCTGGTTCGGGCCCGGCAGACTCGGGGTGGTCATCGGCGCCGCCGTACTCGTCAATCTGTTCGCGGCAGCGGTTGCAGGCATCCTGATCCCGCTGATCTTCGATTACTTCGAGCGCGATCCGGCGCCAGCCTCCGGCGTGTTCGTGACCATGGTGACCGATTGTGTTGGCTTCTTTGCGTTTCTCGGGCTCGCGACCCTATGGCTGATGTGAGTAGGCAGTAAGCAACTGTAGGTCGGCGCTGAGCCCGGTCGATGCGGAGCATCGCTCCGCGATGGGCGAAGCCCGACAGCTTTTGTGTCGTGTGGAAAGTTGTTGGGCTTCACAAGGTAGTTCAGCCCAACCTACGGTTCCGTGATTTTTTCAACGCCGCAAGTCCTGCCGGAGGCAGGCAAGCAGAAATGGCCCGCGATCTTTCGATCCGTGGAGATAAGATGTGGGAAGGCGGGGCGGCCGGTGGCCGTCGGGCATTCCGTTGGTAAGTAAGGATGGGTCGAAATAGGAAGGATCACTTGTAGGTTGGGTCGAGCGGAGCGTAGACCCAACAACTATTTGGCCGCCACCTCGGGATTTGATGTTGGGTCTGCGCCGGAATTTCGATCTCAATCTATTTCGGCGTCACGGCCGGCTTGACCCAACCTACAAGGTTCCCGTTTTGGCTGATGTCACTGATACTTCTGGGGGGTCGCGGCGCAATTATTTTCGCGAGATTTCGTTTCATCGCAACCCGGCTTGACCCGACCCAAGGAACTTTTGCCGGTGTTCCGGCGTGAAGTGCCTCAACTCGTTGGGCTGTCGAGTTTGCGGGTCAGGCTTTCGAACTCGCGGCGCAGCGCCTCGTTTTTGAAGATCTGCTCGAAGGTCGGAGCTTCAATCTTTTCCAGAGCTTCGAATGAGGCCGCGCTCTCGCGCATCAGGCTCTGCAACTCGAAGCTCGCTTCGACGGTCTGGAAGGTGTTGTCGGCAATCTTGAGGTCATGGGCTGCCCGCGCCCGCGCCTTGGCGATGGCTTCGCGCTGCTGCTGGAGATAGCGCCGGTAACTCTTGGCGGCATCCTCGGCGATTTTCTGGCTGTCGCGGTTGGCTTCGAGCGCGCGTTTCTGATCGGGCCGGTTGTCGACGCGCGTCAGTTCCGCGGTTTTTGATTTGGCGGCGGCGATGTCTTTCAGTATGGCCTCGAGCTTGGGCAGATACTGCGTGTCTATTTTCGCAATGGCGCTGTCCTGGGCGTGGACCAGCATGGCGAATAGGGCCGCGTGCATGGCGAAGTATTTGCGCGCCGCGCTGGCATTGTCGCCGGCCGCCATCATCAGCCGTTCGAGCTGGCCGTCGATCAGCTTGGCGGCGTTGAAGGTGGCAATCAGGCGGACCAGATCGCCGGACAGGACACTGTCGAGCAACAGATCGAGCTGGTCGGGGCTTAAGTCGATGCCGGTGGCCGCAAGTCCTGAGCGCACCTCGTCTTTGGCCTTGAGGATTTCGGCGCGCTTGGTTTCAATCGTCGCGCTGGTTGAGGCAATATCACCGTCGAGACTGGTCACCGTATCGGTCAGGACTCCCGGCAGCGTGCCGTCTTTGGGCGCCAAGACCTGCTTTTCCTTGAGTGACGCAATGCGGTCTTCGAGCGTCTTGATCGTCCGCCGGTTTTCCTCGATCCGCTTTTGGACTTCGACGACCGGCACATCGGTGACGATGCCGAGCGCACTGTCGAGCAACGAGCGGACCTTCGTCTGCCGGTCCTCGCGCGTTTCGGTCCATGGCGGGGTGACGAGATAGTCGTTCTTGCTCGGCAGTTTGGCGACGCCGCTGCGGTTCTCGGCCGCGTCTTCGAGCACGGCGTTGATCGCCTGCATCAGGGCGCGCGATTGCTCATAGATCTTGTCGCCGGCGCGCGGATCGGCCGGTTCGCTTGCCGTAGGGGCTGGCGTGTCAGGCGTTGCGACAGCTGCTGACGCGGCTTGGGCGATGAGATCGCCGATTTTATCGCCTAGCCCCGGCTCGGCGCTGGCGGCGGCCGATGCCATGGCGAGAGCCAGCAAAGACACTGCAATAGGAAAGTGTGTGCGCCTGATCATGACCCGCTCCTGGTGCGCCATCTGGGGCGCTGAATTCCGGCAAATCGATGTTGCCGGTAAGGCGCGGGTCAGCTCGCGGCGGTTCTGATGGCGGCAATCAGATCGTCCGTGATCTGGCGGGCGTCGGTCAGTTTGACCATGTGGCCAAGGTTATCGGGCAATGCCGGCCAGGGCTTTGCCATCCGCGCCGATTGCCAGGGGGGCGAGGGCTTGCTGCCTTTAAAGTCGGCGGCCAGGCGAAGCTCTTTCGCGCTGACGGCGAGGGCGGCGAACGCGCGGCCGTCGGGCAGCTGCAGGAGTGCCAGGCCGGAGCGGGCCTCGCAGATGAGACCGGGAACCGCCCGCTCGATCTCCTTCAACACATAGGTGGCGAGCGGCCTGTAGGCCTTGGCCTCGGCCAGCAGGGTCTCGAGTGCGCCGGTATCGGCCACTGGTTTGAACGTTGCCGTCACGGCCGGTGCAGGCGGCGTGGCATCGGCTGGCGGGGAGACGGGCATGGCGGGTCCTGCATCGGGCTCAGCAGGTCGTGTGGCTGGCGAGGGCGCCTCTGCGTAAATCGGCCGGCCACCGTTGTTGTGAATCCGCTCGAGCCACGAAGCCCTGGCAAATAGAAAGCCCTGGCGGCGCAGCCAATCGATCACGTCGTTCTTGTCGGTGAAGCCGCCGGCCGTGATGGCCGCCATCCAGGCGTCGAGCGACCGGCCGGTATCGGCCTCGAGCGTTGCCAGAAACTCCCGCTCTTTCTCGCCGAAGTCGATCGCCATTGCCGGTTAGATCCAACGCTTGGTGCGGGCGGCATAGTCGCGCCACGCGTCGCCGAAGCGGGCTTCGAGGTGGCGCTCCTCAGGCACAATCTGCAAGACTGTGATCAGAAGTGCGAAAGCGATGGCCAGAATGACGAACCAGAAATTTTTGGTGAGTTCAGCGGCGCCGAACAGCATCAGAATTTCTCCGAGATAAATCGGATTGCGGCGCCACGCATAAGGGCCGCTGGTGACGAGATGCGTGACCGGCTGGTCCGGCATGAAAGTCGTGTCGTGCGACAGAAGCGTCGAAACCGCCCAGGCGACGAGCAGCAGCCCGGCAAGGCCGATGCACACTCCGATGGCGCGTGCCGGCCCATCTTCGAGTCCTGGCCAGGAGATCGGCAGCCACGCCTGAAGTGCCAACGCGCCGAGCACGGCCGCTGCCAGCAGAATAGGCGGCCAGGGAATGCGGTTCGGGCGGTCGGCGGGATTTGGCGGTTCGTTTGGCATCAGCGGTCCTGACAGGCTCGTCACATGTTAGGTTCCGGCCTCTATACCAGATCGTTCGCCGATACACCGCTGCTGTCAAAACCGCTCGAAATCTCGTGGATATGCCAATCGTGCCGTCAAATTCCGTCGATGCCGGTCAGGCGGTCTACTCGCCGCTGGTGCTTGGCTTCTATGATTTATGGGTGCTTGGCGTGTCCAATCATCTGCTCTGGCGCTGTCCGACCCGAGACCTGCGCGCGCTCTACGATCGCAATGTTTCGGAGCGCCATATCGATGTCGGGGTCGGTACCGGGTACTATCTCGACAAAGTGCCGTTCCCGGCTGCCGCGCCTGAGATTACGTTGTTCGATCTCAATGCCAACAGTTTGGCCGCCGCCGCTCGTCGGATTGCGCGCTATCGGCCAAAAGTCGTTCAAGCCGACGCGCTGCATCCCTGGCCGGTCGAAGGTCCCTGCAAATCCGCCGGGCTGATGTACCTGCTGCACTGCCTGCCGGGCAGTATGGCCGAAAAGGCCATTGTGTTTGATCACGTCGCAGCCGCTCTGCAACCAGGCGGGCGTGTGTTTGGGGCGACGATTGTCCAGGGAAAGGCGCCGCGAAGTCTGGCGGCACAAAAGCTCATGGATGCTTACAACCGCCAAGGCATCTTTTCAAACGCGCACGACACGATCGAGGATTTGGACCACGAACTCGCGCGCCGGTTTCCAGAGAGACATGTTCGGCTCGAAGGTTGCGTCGCGCTGTTTGAAGCCGTGCGGCCGGCGTGAACCCTGTACCGCTATTTCTTCTTGGATTTCTCTCTCGGCACGGTTTGCGGCGTTGACGCTGATGGCCGGGCTGTCAGGTCCTTTTCGAGATCGAATGCCGGACAGTCGTTGGCGGCGAGTTTGTCGTTGTCGGCCTTGATCTGTTTGACATCGGCGACTGTGCGGGCGTCAAAATCAGTTGGCGTACCGCCGCTCAGGATCGGCTTGATGATGGACTCCATGCCTTTGGAAAGGCCGGAGGCTTTCTGGCTGGCGTGCTGGCTGCGCAATTCGAGAATTCTGATCTGCATCCGGCCGGTCAGCTTTTCGCAGTCGAACTCATCCTCCTCGGCCACTCCCTGCTCAGCCAGACTGGCGCCGACGGTCGCCGGCGCCGTCGAGGCGCACGCGGCGGCGATCAGGCCGGTCGCGACCACGGCCGCCAATGCTCTAAACGTTCTCAAGGCCCTGTGTCCCGGCGAGTCGTTTGATAATCGGGGTAAGTCGAACCGATAACGCGGGCCAAAGCAAGGCGCTGATTGACCGCTTGCAAGGGCCGCAGCGACGGTCTTCTATTGCCTGACAACCCTGAAAGGACGAGACCCCGTGATGGCCCCTGAGTTCCGCATTGCCTGTCTGACACTTGCTGCGCTGCTGGCCGGTCTGGGCGGCACGCCGCCGGTGTGGGCAGACGAC
Source organism: Hyphomicrobium sp. (assembly GCA_031415475.1). Lineage (GTDB taxonomy): Bacteria > Pseudomonadota > Alphaproteobacteria > Rhizobiales > Hyphomicrobiaceae > JAGVSR01. The sequence continues at coordinate 1,198 of JANORU010000379.1, read as the reverse complement.
AACGAGGTGATCAAGGACTTGGCCTGCACTTTTGATTCCGGCACCTCGAACGGCTACGAGGCCGGTAAGTTCTCCTCCAAGCCCGCCGCGCCGCTCGCGTTCAAGTTGTCGAAAATCGACCTTGAGGGCCAGTCGGCGGAACTGACGGCAGGAACGGCGGAACTTTCCTCCAAGATCCGCATCGTTCGCGCCATCAATGCCAATCATTTTCTCGAGGTCGTCAACGAAGGCTTCTTGAATTTGACGACGGTGTACGACGTCGATGCCAAGACTGGCCTCAGACCGGCAGTGCATTCGCGCCATCTCGGGTTGTTTGGTCAGCCGGTTTTCGGGCAGTATACCGGCACCTGCAAAGACAACTGAACAATCAAAAGTGTGGACGGTCTGCTTGCCGGCGGCCGCATTCGCGGTAAACTTAAAGTTACGAGCGTTGCGCTCGCCCGTGATCCATCGGAAGTGGCACCTCAAACCATGACGCTCCACCTCATCAAGCTGTGCGTCGGCGCTGCGTCGATCGAGGACTTGGCGGAGTGGCAGGCGGCCAATCGCCAGTATTGGCGCAAGGCGAACGGGCGCCCGTGTGTCTTTCACACCACCTTTCAGTCGCCGAAGCGGCAGGACGAGCTGCTCGATGGAGGATCGCTCTATTGGGTGATCAAAGGTGTCGTGCAGGCGCGCCAAAAGCTCGCCGGCTTCGATACCGGCAATAAAGAAGATGGTTCGGCCTGTTGCCTGTTATTGCTTGATCCCGAAATTATACCGGTATCGCCCGTTCCGCGCCGCGCGTTTCAAGGTTGGAGATATTTTACTGCCGACGATGCGCCGGCCGATCTCAGTGCCGGTGCGGCACGCGGCCTCGCAGCGCTGCCACTAAAATTGCGTAAAGAGTTGGCGGCACTGCATCTGATTTAGTTTCAGTCCGATATTGCGTGCGCGTGAGGATTTTTGACATGGGGCGTTCGACCCCGAAATCACCGGGTCTTTCAGCAATCGTTCGCGCGCTTCCCAAGACGGTCCCGTTCGTCGGGCCGGAAGCGCAGGAGCGGGCGCGTGGCCGGGCATTTCGCGCCCGCCTCGGCGCCAATGAGAGTTCATTCGGCCCAAGCCCTGCCGCTATACGCGAAATGGAAAAAGCAGCTTCTCAGAATTGGAAATACTCCGACCCAGAAAATCACGACTTGCGTCACCGACTGGCCCG